>DASYSS010000067.1 GCA_036003045.1 Gemmatimonadaceae bacterium | reverse complement strand
CTTTGCTTCCCGCTCCGCCGCCTCCACCGCCGCCTCGCTGCGCGAGCGCGGGAAGAAGCGGGAGCGTCAGAGCGACAGTCAGCGAGGCGGCGAGGTATCGTGTGCGCATGTTGTAGTCCTCGATTGCGACGGCGAACCGATGGGTGGGAAGATCGGATACCGGGGGATCGACTGGTCCTAAGCGGTTTTAAGACGTCCCTAAAACGCTGTGCTGTGGAACGAGGATAGTCAATATGAAAGGGAGCCGGTCACCGGTCACCGGAACCCCGACGGCCGACAAGACTCCCTGTCCACCTGTCCACCCGTCCACCCGTCCACCCGTCCACCCGTCCACCCGTCCACCCGCCTACGGATTCGCCTCGGGCGAGAAGCGGAAGTCGTACTCCAACTTGATCGTGTCGGCCACGCTCAGAAGCACGGGCACGCGCGGCTGATCGAGGCCGAAGTCCTTGAAGGTAAAAACGGTGGCAGCCGAGCCGACGACGTCCGATCCGTCGGCGCGCGCGGTTACGTGCCAGGTCGTTGGATGCGTCACTCCGCGCACCGTGAGATCGCCGACGAGAGAGAACGTCGTCGTCGAACCGGGCGGAATCCCTTCGGTCAGTCCCTCGAACGTCGTCGGAACCAACTCGACCTGCGGGTACTTCGACGTCTCGAGGGTGTTCTTCTGGAGGAATCCGTCGCGCCGAGTCTTGTCGCTCTTGAGGCTCGTGACCTGGACGACGATGCGAGAGCTGTCGCGTACGATCCTCCCGTCGCGACCTACCACGATCCGTCCGGTTACGTTCTTCGTGATGCCGACGGCATCGTTCGGAAGATCGAACCCGACCAGTTGCTCACGGACGCGATACCGCGCCTCGTTGCCCGTCGGCGAGACCACGAAAACGAGCTCGGCCGGCTTAGTGGCCGGAACTGGCCGCCGTGCCTGACCCTGCACCGGCGCCGCAGCGCTGGCGATGAGTAGCAGTGACGACGCGAAGATGGCTGCACGACTGCGCATGGACATTCTCGGTTGGCTCGGGCGACGAGGACCGTGGGGGTCTCTCTCTCATACGCGACGCGCAGCCGCCCCGCTGACCGGCGCGTTTCGCTTGCCCCCGGCGGTTTTTCCTCCTTTCGAGCCCTTTCCGGGGCCTCCGGCCCCGGCCCCGGCGCTTCCCGTCTTGTCGGCCGACACGACGTGCGCGAACAGGTCCTTCCTCACCTCCGGGTTGCTGATCTTCCAGATCACGCCGTCGGTGAAGTAGTGGTGAATGTTGATGAACATGAGGAGCAGGATCGGAGCGGACTTGCCCGGCGCCTCGCCGAACACGTTGCCGATGATGCTCATCGCCGTCCCCGGTACGATTTGGCTCACGACGACGCTCACCACGAGGAGCGCGAGCCCGTAGAGCGCCATGTGGCGCGCGAGCCGCGTCGCGCCGCGGGCTCGAGCGCTGAGGGTCCGGTTGATCTCGACGCGCACCGGGAACGCGAGGTACTGAAGCGCGTGGGCGATCTGAATCCAGAAGAGCGCGCGTGGGTCGCGGGCCATCATCGCGTACCAGACGAACAGCGCGATCCACGCGACGAGGGTGCGTGCCGGCGGCAGCATCCCCGTACGGCGCCACATCCGATACAGCCCAACCGCCCCGAGCAGGAACGCCAGCCCGATTCCCGCGCTCACCACGATGTACACTGGGCGCACCGCGCCGCGGAAAGGCTTGTCCAGCTGCGTGTAGACGAACCAGCAGACGTGCCAGGCGAGAAGGATGCGGAGTCCCGTGCGGATCAGCAGCCGCTCCGACTTCTCGAACTTGGCGCCGGCCAGGTAGGCGTACGACGCCATCATCCCCCACACCTGGCCGGTGTAATGCCACGCGAGATATCCGCTCGCGATGGCGATGAGGAGCGTCATGAGCAGTGGCCGGCAAGCCGCGCCGGCGACGTTCGCTTGAATCGCTTCGGTGCAGCCCTGCGGGAGGAAGTACTGGATCTCCATCACCGCGAACGCGATGTACGCGATCAGAATGAGCGGCACGTAGATCGACGCCCACTTGTGCTTCATGATCGTCTCGCGGTCGCGGTACACGAGCCGGTACGACGCCATGAAGTGGGGCATGTTGATCGCCGTCCCGACCCATGCCTGCGCCCCGGCGCCGATGAGCACGAGGTCGGACCGACCGCTCAACAGCAGCGGTACGAAGACGATCAGCGACAGGCCGCCGACCAGAAGGAGATCGATCGCCGGGCTGAAGATGGAGCCCGGTTTCGCTCTCGCCGGCGCCGTGAATGACGCGCCGACCGAGGTGGCGGGCCCTGCGACTGGCGGAGGCGGGGAGGAACTCGTCATGAACTGCGGAGGGGTGGCGCGCCGCCCCGGGATCAGCGGCTGGAGAGGGTCACCCCAAACGTAGTGTCGGGACGGGGGCGACGGAGCCTGACGACCAGCGTGAATAGCGTCGCACGTGGCCCGTATTCGTTCTGAGATTGGGTCGGGCCCAAGTAGCGAACCTCCTCCACCGTCGACGCGGTGAGGCTGCGGAGCACGTCGAGGCCACCCGCTCTACGCGCGTCGATGTAGACCGTTCCCGTGTGCGAGACGCTGCCGGGCTGCACGCCGGGCGGCGGCTCGAGAAAATGGGGGCGCAGGCCCTGCACGGCCTCGTAGAGGTCCGACCCGGCGTGCGCCGAATTGATGATCTCATCGTACGTCAGGACGTTGCGGTCATGCGGCGTCGGCGCGCTGGACACCGGCTTGCCACACGCGAATACGGCAAGCGCGAGCGCCGATGCGGCCGCGATAAACCAGCGGCTCTTCATTGGTCCCCCCCCCACCCGACGGAGTGGCGCCGGGTCGCCAAAGTGAGAAGGCCGTCGGGCAATCGCCCGACGGCCGATCTCGCATGCTGCTGTGAGTAACGCGAGTCGTCAGACGCCCGGTGGACGCGGCGGCCGGCGGTCCCACATCGTGATGACGTTCGGAATCTTGAATGGCGCGGTCTGAGGCGTTCTCGCACCAGCGACCGATGGCGGGAACAAGATCACGGTGACCGCGGATCCGGCCACCGTCGTTCCCGGCGCCGCATCGATATCGAGCTTACCGCCAGATCCTGCGCTCGAGAAGGCGGCGGCGCCAGGCAGCGCCTGACGATCGGCGAACAGCCCTGTGGCTCCGCCGGCCGACCTGATGTTGTAGTCGATCATTCCCGCCGCCTGGGTCACCCATGCCGTCGCAGTGTATGGCGCGACGGCCGCCCACGTTGGAGTCGCTGGCACCGCAGTGCCGCGGGCGTACGCGCGCGCGTCGATCGCTGCACTCGTGGCGTTGATGACGCGGAGGGCGACCGAGGTGCCTGGATCAGCCGGCGCCTCGTCGAGCACGCTCAGGTGCATCGCGTCAGCGGCGCCCTTGGGCGAGCGGCCGTTGCCCCACAGGATGAACGTGTAATTGTGGTCGGCGACCAGGTTGACGGTCGAGTCGACGATGACCGTCGACGCGATCGACTGAAGCGTGTCGCTCAGGAAGATCCGGAAATGGCGCGAGCCGGCACGCGCACCGCTGAACTCGAGCTTCGACCCGATGATCAGCGTATCGGTCGTTCCGCTCGCCACCGTCTGCGACGGCGCGTTACGGAATGTGATGAAGAACTGCGTGTTGGACTCGACGAGGTCGACGAAGCGCATGTCGAACCCAAAGGCCCCGCCGCTGTCGGGCACCGCGTTGATGAACCTTATGCCGGCGGTCGGGATATTCTCCGTGTTCACGACCTGGTCGGGATAACACGCACTCAGGACGCCTGCGGCCAAGCAGAGCACCGAGAGTTGATAGATGCGACGCATGACGTACTCCGTGAAGGTTGGCGACATTGCCCGCGATCAGGGCCTGCGACGAGTGGTATGACCTGTATCCCCGGGCTGTCGTGCAGGGTCGGTGGTTCCGCCGCCAACCAGTGACCGGCCGGCGAGCGCAGCGACGATTCCGACTCCGACCGCCCCGAGAGCGACTGACTTGGCTGCGGAGAATTTCTTTTCGTAAACAGACGCGACGTACTCCGACTTGATGCGAACCGGCTCCTTGGACCACACCTGCTCACCCCCGCGCAACAGGTGCACAGCGGTGACGGCAACCAGATAGTCCGCGGATCCCTTTTCAACCAAGCGACCTTCGATCTGAGCGATCTCCGGCCCCATCGAGCCGCCGAGCGCCACACGCCCGGCGTCATTGATGTCGAATGCGAGTTCCGTCCCTACCTCCGGCGTCGGTCCCTGGACAGGCTCGAACGTGTAGCAGCCTGCCAAAAGGACCGCCGCCAGAGCACGATAACCGCGACGCAGCACTAGATCCTCACTACCAGCCGTAAGTGGTCGGACCGACCGCGATCGAGTTCGGCGCGTTGCCGGGGCCCGGGCCGGTACCATAGATCGCCGACAACGGATAGCCGCGCGCCTGGAGATCCTGGAACGGCGTGGCCCAGAATGTCGGTGAATTGGCGGGCAAATCGCCCCATCCCCGTTCGTCGAGGAACCATCCCGAGAAGTTCGTATAGGCCGTCTCGATGTACTTCTCGTACTTGATGGCGTCCAACAACTTGCCGCAGCCGACAGTGTTGAAGTTGGGCGGTTGCGGAACCTTCGGGATGCACGTGGCCGCAGTCCCCGGCACCGGCGTCGTCGCGTCGGCCGCCGTGAGCGGCGGCAAGCCGTTCTTGACGCGGGTGAGGTTCACGAGCGTCACGGCCGCCCCGTAATTGCCAGTTCGATAGAGCCCTTCTGCCTGGAGCATGTCGAGCTCCGGCTTCACGAAGACCGGCGTGGTTCCGTTGCGGGCGCTTCCGGCGTCTCCCTTTTGCGCCCAGCCGTGGAACCGCGCGAAATCGTACTGCGAGAAACCCCAGCCCGGACCGACGAATTGATCGTTGCCGGCCGGACGGTTCACGAAGTAGCGCGCACACGAATACGCTGGCCCGACCTGCGGGATTTCGCACGATTGGATCTTGAAGTCCGCTTGCTGAGCGGCCCGTGTGTCACCCTGCGGGAACCGCTTGTCCGGAGTGGCCATGAAGAAGTTTTGGCCTCCCGAACCGCGCGCGCCGAGGGGCTGCGCGATCCACGCGGCATAGTTGCCCGACGTGTCGGCCCAGCCGATGATGAACGCCGGCATCTGGTGCCAGGTGCTGAACGCGTCGTACTGCGAGCGCCAGCCTGACATGCTCGGACCCGCCGTGGTGCTCGACGTCACGTCCTCGTCGGCCGTGATGCCGGCTTGCGCGTCCGCGATGACCGCGGCCCAATCGACGGCTCCGCGGTCGGCTGGCGTTCGCGCGAGGTTCGCGCGAATTCTCGCGCGATACGTGCGAACGAGCTTGATGAACTCGGCCTGCGTGTAGCTCGTCGGCGATGGAATCCACGTGGCCGGTAGCGGGAACCCGCCAGACCCCGAACCCGACTTGTTCGCCAAGTCGATCGCGTTCTGGAGGTGCACGAGGGCCGAATCGCCCGCCGCCTTGTAGCTGATCAACTTGCCCGGGTCCTGCGTGCTCATGCCGACGGACACGACACCGAGCGAATCGTACCAAAGGGCCACGGACCCGATGGCGATGCCGTTCAGAAACTCGGCGAACGCCGCGTCGCGGTTGTCCTGAATCGCGCTGCCGAGCGTCAGGCCGCCGGCCTGCGCGGTCAGGAAGCTCGTCGCCACACGATTGACTTCGCCCAGGATCGCGTACAGACGCTGGTTCTCGCCGGTGCAGACGTTGCCGGACGGCTGGTTGTAGTTCACCGCGGTCCCGAACGGATAGTGCGAGTTCTGACAGTTGTTCGCGAGGCTCGACATGTTCATGAGGGCGAAGATGTTCGCCATCCCCTGAATGTCGCCTGTGCTGCCGTACATCCCCACGACCCAACGCTTGAAGTAACTCCCCAGAAGATTCTCTGCGTCTGCCGGCGAACCGAGCACACGCTTCGTATCGCCGGAATTCGGGTTTTGGATCGCCAGCGAGTTGTCGCTACAAGACGCGGCGGCGACCAACGAAACCAGAGCGGCGAACGGAATGAGTTTGCGAATCATTGTCGACTGGCTCCTAGAACCGCGTGGACAGGGAAACCGTGTACGTGCGGAGCGTGGGATAACCAAAGGCGTCGACTTGGTTGATCAAGCCTGAGCCCGCGTTGCCGCCGTCCACGCCGACTTCGGGATCGTAGCCCGAGTACTTGGTGAACGTGAACACGTTTCGACCGATGACACCGAGCGTCCAGTCGCCACCGAGACCACGAACGCGGCCGAGGCGGTACGTGATGCTCAACTCGCGAATCTTGGCGTACGAGCCATTCTCGGTGTTGTAGTTGTTCGGTCCGAGGAGGTCGTAGAACCCGCCATCGCCAGCGCCTTCAGCTCCACCAACGCGCCAGCCGTAACCGACCGGCTTCGCCGTCTCGACCGTCTTGCTGCCCTGGTCGAAGTAGTTCGAGGCGAAATCCAGGAGGCCCCAGCCTTCGCCCTGGTTGTTGATGTGGTTCCCGACCGTACCGTCGAGCAGCCCGTAGAACGTGAGCCGCTTGTAGGTGAGCGTGTTGTTCCAGGTGAACCGGAAGCTCGGGAACGCACTGCCGAGGATGTGGCTGTTCCCCGTGCCTTCGCCCGGCTGACCGCGCAGCGGGCGGTCGACGATCGGGTGACCGAAATAGAGCGGATAGTTCCAAGGCGACTGCGCAGCAGGGAGCTTCGTGTCCCAGAGGTTCTTGGTGATGCCGTCCTTCCAGCTGTTGCCGTCGCCGACCCAGACGACCCAACCCTGGTCGTTGACTTGGTATGCCTTGCCATCGCCGCACTGCGACTGCACGGAGGCGGGCATGTCGCTGCAGGTCTTGTAGAACTTGCGACCCCAGATGCCGCCGTACTGGTTGACCTGCACGCCATCCTGGATGTCCTTGCGGGCGGTGATCAGGAAGAAGTTCCCCGTGCCCTGGCCCGTGCCGCCGCTCTCGAAGTACTCAGGAACGAAGAGTTCGGAGATGTAGCTGCGCGTGCGGTCCCACGTGCCCTTCATGTTCCAGCTGAAGTCGCGCTTGGTGATGACGGGCAGATTGGCCGCGAGCTCCCACGTGTGGTTGTCGAGCGTTCCGGCGTTCTTCCACTGGTTCGTGAAGCCGAGGTTCGACGGGGTCGGAACGTTGAGGATCTGGTTCTTCGTCTTCGAGTCGGCCTTCGTGAGCTCGATGCCGAGGCGGTTGAACAGCGTGAAGTCGGTGCCCAGCTCGGTCTCCGCCGTCGTCTCGGGCTTGAGGTTGCGGTTACCGGCCTGCTGCAACGAACATCCGCTCGTGCTGCAGTTGTACGTCTCATACTGCGCGTTGAACGACGGCGTGTTGCCTGCCGTGCCGTGCGACGCGCGGAGACGGAAGTCCGTGATGTGCGGAACCTTCCAGAACGACTCCTCGGACACGCGCCACACCGCGGAGACGCGGCCGAACGGCGCCCAACGGTTTCCGGCTCCGAACAGCGAGCTGCCGTCATAGCGGTACGTTCCGTCGACGATGTACTTGCCCTTGTAGTCGAGCTGTCCGCCGGTGACGAATCCGACGTCCTTGATGAGCGAGCCGCTCGACGTCGCCGTCTGCTGTGTGCTGGTGTTGCTCAGCGTGAACACGTCCTTGACCACGAACTGCTGGCCCGACCCGGACTGGCTGAGCGAACGCGTCTGGTCGAACTGGCCGCGCACCGTCAAGCGGCCCGTGAGGTCGTTCGTGAGGTTCTTTCGGAGCAGCGCGCCGTAGCTGCCGTTCATCGCTTCGGTATTCAAGTTCGAGATACTCATCTGCCCGAAGTTCTGCGACGAGCTGATGCCGATCGTCCGGAAGCCTTTCGCTTCGTCGAAGTTGTTGTAGCGCGACCGCTTGTCGTAGGCGAACGTGCCGTCGAACGTGACCCAGTCAGCCGGGAAGAAGGTCGCCGTGAGCGAGCCGATGTAGCGCCCGGCGACCAACTGGTCGGTCGACGCCGAGAACGGATACAGGAACGCGGAGGCGCCGTTGCCTGTACCGCGAATGCCCGAACCGCCGCCCTGCAGAATCGGGCGACCGAGCGTGTCGACCGCGAGGTAGTTCGTGCCAGCCGGCGCGCCGCGGAGCAGCGATCCGAAGAGGCCGAAGTCCGTCGCGCGCTGGTCGATCGTTTCCTTGTCGTACACCGTGCTGAGCGAGACGAGAAGGTTGCTGCGGATGTCGTAGTCGAGGTTCACGCGCGCACGGTTCTGGATGTCGCCCTGGAGGTTCTTGAGCGCGCCCCGGTTGTCCGTGTACTGACCGCTCGCGAAGAAGCGCACCGTACCGATCTTGCCGGTCGCGTCGACCGAGGTGAGTTGCGTCGGGGCAGACGTGGACACCTGTGCGAGTGTGTTGTAGTAGCGGCCCGGCCAGATGTTCGCCTGGAAGACGTTTTCCAGCGAGCCGTCGGTGTTGTTCAGCGCATTCCACTGGAAGTTCTGCGGCGTACGGTTCGTATCCGCGTTGACGTTGTTGATGCGCATGATTTCCGTCATGAAATCGACGGTCTTCGAACAGGGCGACTGCGTCGAGATGCCGGAGATACAGAAGCGCTTGCCGGTCTCGTCGAGCTGCAGGTGGTGGTTCACCGGCTGGCCGTAGCGTGCGCTGTTCAAGTCGCTCACGCCGTATTCTTCGCGCGCGTTGAACTGGATGCCGTCGCTGTTCGCGCCGCGCTTGGTCTTGATCGTGATGACGCCGTTCGCCGCGGTCGTTCCGTAGAGCGACGCGCCGGCCGCCCCCTTGATCACCTCGATCGACTCGATGTCGAGTCCACCGAGCTCCCCGAGGTTGCCGACGTTCATGACGACGCCGTCGACGACGATGAGCGGGTTGCCGCTCCGGCCGCTCAGGTTGAGCGACGTCGGGCCGCGGAGCATGATGTCCGGCGTCGAGCCGGGCTGCCCGCTGGTGGACGCGATACGCACGCCGGCCACCTTGCCCTCGAGTGACGTCATCGGGTCGAGCTGCGGAACCGGCAGCTCTTCCGACGTCACGCGGCCGATGGCGAAGGGCACCTTCGCGCGCTCGGTCGCTTCGATGGATCCCGTGACGACCACCTCGTTCAGGCGGTTCACGTCCTGCTTGAGCGTGAAGTTCTGGGTTTGCGTACCCGCGGTAACCCGAATCGGGATTACGCCGGGCTGGAAACCGATCGCGCGAACGCGAAGGTTGATCGCCTGTCCCTGCACACGAGCCGCTGGAATCGTGATCGTGTACATGCCCTGGGCGTTCGTCCCCACCGAGATCGAGAGATCATTGATGTAGACGTTCGCTTGGTCGACTGCCTGACCGAATTCGCTCATCACCTTACCGGTGATGACCGCGGCCTGGGCTTGTGCGCTGGCAACCGGCACTGCGAGCCAGAGGCTCAACAATGACGCGGCGACCACACGAGCACGATGCAACGTGGTCCTGGTCGTCATCTCACACCCTCGGGGGGAAAAAGGGGGACTGCCACTCTGCACCTACGGTCGGTTCGCCTGCTGTCGTGCGAGGTCTTCCACCTCTACCGCGTCACCTGGACCTCAGATCGAGGCCGTTTGCGTCGCGGGCACCGCAACAAAAACCGTAAGCCGCCGCTATCGCGGCGGCGCTCAATCAGCGCGTTTGGCGAGACTTCAAGGCGTGCTTTGATGCCAACCGGTCGTAATAACTCAGGAGGGATGACAAAGCGTCACATGCATTGCCTCGGGCGGCCTTTCGGTGTGGTAAGCCGTCCGGGCCGGGTAAAGCGCGGGGGAACGTACCAATGGGGTCACAAGGCCGCAAGATCAACTCGAATACATTCCAGTCCGTTCCACGACCCCGCGCATCCCCCGCGCATCCCCCGATGAAATAGCCACTCTCCATGAGCGACGCCGCCCACGTTTCGTCCCGCGCCGCGCGCCGTTGGTCACTCGGCCATCCGTGGATTTTCCGGAGCGATGTGACGGTTCGTCCCGACCGGCCGGCGGGGGCCGTCGTCGTCATGGACCATCGTGGCAAGAAGATCGGGAGCGCGCTTTGGAGCCCCGCGTCCGAGATCGCGCTCCGAATGGTCGACTCGCGCGCGCTCGAGGAACTCGACCCTGCGTGGTGGCGCGATCGGATCCGGACCGCCGTGCGCCGCCGCGGGTCGCTCGATTCCGTTACAAACGCGTACCGGGTCGTCCATGGAGAAGCGGACGCCTGCCCGTCACTGGTCTGCGACCGCTATGATCGCTGGCTCGTCGTGCAGCTCTTGAGCGCCGGCCTCGAGGCGTACCGCGCACCGATCGTCGAGGCGCTCGGCGACGCGCTCTCTCCCGCGGGCATCCTCGCGCGCAACGACGTACCCGTGAGAAAGAAAGAAGGCCTCGCGTCGGGTGTCGAGCTGCTCGCGGGCGACGTTCCATCGGAGATCGAAGTGAATGAGCACGGCATGCGGTATCTCGCGGCTCCTTGGAGCGGACAGAAGACGGGGGCCTTTCTCGACCAGCGCGAGAACCGCGTGATGATCGGCGAGCGAGCGCGCGGCCACGCCCTCGACTGCTTCAGCTACCACGGCTCGTTCGCGCTTCACCTCGCCCGCCGCGCCGACGACGTGATCGCCGTCGACGTTTCGGCGGACGCGCTGACCCGCGCGCGGGAGAACGCCGCGCGCAACGATCTGGCAAACATCGAATTCGTCGAAGCCGACGTGTTCGACTACCTCCGCGATGTCGAACGCTCGCGAGAGCGATTCGACACGATCGCCGTGGACCCGCCGGCGTTCGCCAAGACACGCGCCACCGTCCCCGCCGCGCTTCGCGGCTACAAGGACGTGAACCTCCGCGCGCTCCGCGTCCTCGCGCCGGGCGGACTGCTCTTCACGGCGAGCTGCAGCTTTCACGTCGGCCGCGCCGAGTTCCTCGAGATGCTGCGCTCCGCGGCGGCGGACTCCGGACGGCGCGTGGCCTTGCGCGCCATGACGGGGCAGCCGCAGGACCACCCGGAAGTGATGACGATTCCAGAAACAGGATACCTTAAAGGCGTACTGCTGGAGGCGCTGGACTAGGCGTGCGTCGGACTAGTCTTAAACGGGATCGGTGTGGCGTACGACAACTCTAGGCGTCAGCGACAGCGTCAGGAGGGACGGCGCGGCCGTGGCGAGAGTTGGTCCGATGTCAGACGTCGGGTATCAGACGTCCGATGTCGAGCGCGGCCCGCACTTCCCAGGGCGCGCGATCTCGCCTGGGAGGCGCAGTTACCCGTCAACTCTGACACTGCGGACAGTAGTACGTCGACCGTCCCGCCTGCACGATTCGCCGGATCGGTGTTCGGCATCGGCGGCACGGCTTCCCTTCTCTATCGTACACGGCGAGACGCGCGGTCGAGTCGTCGGTGTATCGCGCGCCGGTCGCGCGGCGGATCGCGAGTCTCAAGGCGGAGAGAAGCGCGGCGAGTTGGCGGGGCGAGAGGGACGACGCCGCGGCGGTCGGCGAGATGCGGGCGTGCCAGAGCGACTCGGCCGCGTAGATGTTGCCGATGCCGGCGATGACCCGCTGGTCGAGGAGCACCGGCTTGATCGGGCCCCGCCGCTTCGACAGCGACGCGCCGAACGATCGGGCGGTGAGCGAGCGGTCGGTTGGTTCAGGCCCGAGCGCGAGCGACGGAGGAGAGCCGGCCGCGTGGAGGTCGAGTGTGCTCAGGGCTCGGGGATCGTCGAGCACGACGCGCGTTCCGTCGCGGAAGACGATCGCGGCGCGCGCAAAACGCGGCAGCGGATCGCTCGCCCGGTCCATCGTCCAGTCGCCGGTCATGCGAAAGTGCGCGTGCAGCACCCGCCCGTCGTCGAGCGAGATCAGTTGATGCTTGCCGCGCCGGTCCACCGAGCTGACGACCGCGCCGATCAGCGAGCGCCGCTGGGCGGGCTTGAGCCGGCGGGACAGCGAACGGTGCAGTATGCCGACGCCGACGATTCGCTTGCCGACGATGGCGCGGCGAAGCCGCCGCGCGGCGCTTTCGACCTCGGGTAGCTCTGGCATGTTCGATTGCGGTTGACCGGAAGTTCGACGGCCGCGCAAGTTGCACGCGTGACGGCCCCGGCCCCTGCCCCGAATCCGACATCCTCGACTCCCTCCGCCGCGGCCGCGGCGCGAACCGCGGACTGGGCGGGCGTCAAGCGCGTCCTGGTCGTCGTGCTGCTGCTCAACGCGGTGGTCGCGGCGGTCAAAGTCATCGTCGGTATTCGAACCGGTTCGCTCACGGTGCTGGGCGCGGCGCTCGAATCGGCGCTCGACATGTTGAACAACGTCGTCGGCGTGGCGCTCGTCCGCGTAGCGGCGCGCGGACCGGACGAAGATCATCCGTACGGCCACGACAAATTCGAAACGCTCGGCGCGCTCGCGATCGTCGGATTCCTCTCGATTTCCTGCTTCGAGCTTCTCAAAGAAGGAATCCAGGCCCTCGCGGCCCAGCGCACGCCGACGACGATCGAAGTCGGCGACATCGGGGTGATCGCCGCGGCGCTGATCGTGAACTTGTTCGTCGTGTGGTACGAGCGGTCGAGCGCGCGCAAGCTCGGGAGCGCGTTCCTGCTGGCCGACGCGTCGCACACCGCGGGCGACATTCTCGTGACTCTGCTTGCTCTGGCGACACTCGTGCTCTCGCGCGCCGGGTTTGCGTGGCTCGACGCGCCGCTCGCGATCGCCGTCGCGCTGGTGATCGCGTGGAGTGGAGTCGGGATTCTCCGCCGCTCGATCCCTATTCTCGTCGATCAGGCGGCGATCGAATCGCACGCCCTGCGCGACGTGGTGATGGGCGTTCCGGGCATCCGAGATGTGCGGAAGATGCGGTCGCGATCGACGGCGTCCGGGCAGCTGTTTGCCGACGTGACAATCGTCGTTGGCGGGCGGACATCGGTGGAGGAAGCCCACCGTTTGGCGGACGCGGTGGAGCAAGCCATCGAGCATTCGTTCGGGACGTCCGAAGTCACCGTACACGTCGAGCCCGCATGAGCACTTGCGAAACTCGATGTGATGTCTAGGTTTACGCGGCATCGGCCCGCTTTTCCCGACCGCAGCGGCATGGCGCCTTCATCTCCCTCGCCCCATCGTCCTACGCGATCGCTCAGACACGAGTATCAGCTGTACGTCGAGCAGGAGATCGAGAACTACAAAGAGTCGGTCGCGCGCAGCGTGCTGCTCGCCATCGGCGACGAAGCGGTAGCGGCCCTGGCCTCGGCGCCGCAGTTCGCCCTCACCGAACTGCTTCTCTGCGAGGAGGTCGACCGGATCATCGTGCGTCGCCTGCGCGTACCGGGCTACGACACCTGGCGTCGCCGGCGCGTCAAGCTCATCGACGAACTGCGTAGACCGGAGCACTGGGGCCTTGGCCCCGACGATGTGCTGGTTCGCGCGCTGCAACCGTCGAGCGATGGACGCGTGCTCGTAGCGGGGGCGAACGACGAGAGCTCGACGCTCTACTTCGCGGCCAACGGCTGCGACGTCACCACGCTCGGCGAAGAGATGGACGCGGTCGAGCGAGTCATGCAAGCCGCGATCGGCGCGGGACTCGCGGGGCGCGTGCACGCGGAGCTCGCGGATCTCTCATCCTGGACGCCGCCGCAGGAACGGTTGCTCAACGCGGTAATCGTCAATCCCGCCGCGCTCGACCGACTTTCCTCCGACGAACGCGCGCGCGTCATCGCCGATCTGCAGCGAGCGACCCTCGACGGCGGCGTACATCTCGTTCGCACGATTCCGCCGGGCGGACGAAGCGCCAGCGGAACGTCCGTGTCGCTCGAGGAGCTGCGGAGCCGCTACAAGGGTTGGGAGGTGAGCGTCGAGCGGTCCGAGGGACGAGGCAAGACGTTCTTCGCCAGAAAAGGGGCCGCCTAACCGGCGACCATAGCCGTCTCGATCTGACGCGATGTGTCAGATTGAGTTGTGTCCGAGCGACACCAATGGGCCTCGGCGAGCGGCGGGCATTTGCCGCAAGACGTTCGTCAGCAGCGACTTAACTGATCGAGCCGAGTCCGGCATCGTCGGTGCTTAATGGACTGCGGCCGGCAGCTGTGCCGAGCCCGTCGCGGGGCCCGTTGCGGCGAACCGTTCTCGCCGCCGGGCCGGACGTTCCAGCCGCACGACTTTCTAGTCGACTTTTCTCCGCTTCATATATGAAGGCACCGCGCAGCCAGGCCCCACAGGAACCGATGGGCATCATCATCTCGCCAGGAGCGCGGCAGGACGTGGCGCCGGCGAGATTCGCGTACGTGTGGGCGCCGCCGCCCCCCGAGGAGCCGGGCGAAGAGAAGAACTAGGCCGCGTCAGCCTGGCTTAAACGAGATCGCTGAGTGGGACGACCACTCTAGTCGTCAGCGATAGGCGGCAGCGACAGGAACGACCCGCCCCCGCCCCGAGCCCGTTGCGATAGAACGCGCGCTCGGCGAGGATTCGCGCCGAGATGCGAGAGAAAGCTTCGGCGCGACCGGGACAGAAACGAGAGTCCGCGACGGGTAAGCGGCGTGAGAACACGCTGCGTAAGAGCGCGCAGCGCGAGAACTCGACGCGCGAGAGCGAGGGACGCGCGCTCGGCGATCCGCGGTTTGGCACCGCGCTCGTTTGCGCGGTGGCGATCGCGGCAAGTGTCGCGGGGATTCTGAACGCGTTCACGCAGGACGACCTGTCGATCCTCGTCGGGTCCGCGAGGCTCCACGGGTTCGGCGCGCTGCGGGACATTCTCACGCTCCCGTACTGGCCGCCTCCGGCGGCTCCGGACTTGTATCGGCCGGTCGCGTCGATGTTGCTCGCGGCGCAGTACGCACTCGGCGACGGGGCGCCGCTCGTGTTTCGCATCGTGAGCTACGCGCTCTACGCGATCGCGAGCGTCGGCGTGTATCGCCTTGCCCTTCGATTGATGCCTGCGTCGATCGCGCTCGTCGTCGCGCTTTTTTTCGCCGCGCATCCGGTGCACGTGGAGGCCGTCGCGCTGGCGGTGACGCAGAACGAGTTGATCGTCGCCGCGCTCACCGCCTTCATGACGGCGCTGTACGTGGACCGACGCCGCGACGACACCGGCGTCCTTTCGGCGCGCGACTGGGCGATGCTGGTCGTCGCGTACGCGGTCGCGGGCTTCTCGAAAGAACAGGGCCTGCTGTTGCCCGCGTTCCTGATTCTCTCCGAGATCTTTCTGGCGCCAAGTCGGCCGTGGGCCGAGCGCGGGCGCGCCCTGTGGCTCGGATTCGCCGTGCTGCTGGCGGGCGCCGCGGCGATGGTGGCGATTCGAACGCTCGTGTTGAGCGGTGTCGTCGGACCGACGATGATCGCCGAGGCGTTGCGCGGACAGACGTTCGGTGGACGGCTGCTGACGATGCTGCAGATCGTTCCCGAGTGGACGCGCCTCCTCGTCTGGCCGGTGCATTTGAGAGCCGAGTACTCGCCGCGCGAATTCGTCGCGTCGACGGCGTTCGGCGAGGCGGAAGCAACGGGGCTGGCGATCGTTCTTCTCGTCGCCGTGGCGATATGGCTCGCGCGCAAACGCGCTCCGGCGATTTCGTTCGGGCTCTCGTGGTGCTGCCTCGCGCTCTTTCCGGTGAGCAACGTCGTGATTCCTACAGGGATTCTCATCGCCGAGCGCACGCTGTTTCTGCCGAGCGTGGGATTCGTGCTCGCACTCGGCGGCGCGATCGCGGCAATCGCGAGACAACGACTGGTCGTCACGTCCCGCGGGCGACTGCTCGCCTCGGCGGCCGCGGGCGTGATCGTCGTGGCTGCACTGGCACGCAGCGCCGAACGTCAGCGAGTGTGGCAGGATCCGGTGACGCTCACCGTCGCGAGCATTCGAGACGCTCCGCTCAGCTGGCGCGTGCAGCAAGCGTACGGCGACATGTTGTTCAGCCAGGGACGCGCGGCGGACGGAATCGCGGCGTTCCGGCGCGCCATCGATCTCGCGCCCGAAAGCTGGCGGCCGCGCAATTTTCTGGCGGAACGGTTGCGCAGGATCGGCGACGACAGCGACGCGGTCACGCTGCTGCGCGTGAGTCTGGCCGAGGATCCGCGGCAAATCAGCACCGTCGCCGCGCTGGCACCGGCGCTCCTTGGCGCCGGGCGCTACGCGGAGGCGAAGAAGCTGGCCGACAGCATCATCGTCGCCGAGAACGCGCCGCCGATCATGGTTCAGATGAGTCGGCTCGCCGACAGCGCGATGAAGATCAACGCGCCGCCGGGGAGCATGCGCATCGGAATTCCGATGCGTTGACCCATCGCGTCCTCGCGATAGCGCGCGAGCCGTTTCCAGCGTCAAGCCTTTCGCGGCCTAGACCGCCGTGCGACGTTTCGTGCGCGCCGACTGCAGCGCTTTCCCCACCCTGCGCGCATGGCGCAAGCCCTGCCATCCCATACGGAGCCAAGTACGCGTGAAAGCGCTTGTGAAAGCCGCGGCGCGACCCGGGTTCGAACTGAAGGACGTGCCCGAGCCGACGATCCGCGATGACGAAGTCCTGATCCGCGTCCGCCGCGCCGGCGTGTGCGGCACCGACGTCCACATCTACGATTGGGATCCGTGGGCCCAGGGGCGCGTCAAGCCGCCCATCGTCGTCGGGCACGAGTTCGCCGGCGAGGTCGTGCAGGTCGGCCGCCTCGTCACCGACGTGCACGAGGGCGACCGCGTGACGGCGGAGGGACACATCGTCGACGGGCGGTGCTTGCTCTGCCGCACGGGCAACTCGCACGTCTGTCCGTATACGAAGATCATTGGCGTGGACCGCGACGGGTGCTTCGCCGAGTACATCGCGATGCCGGCGACGAACGTGTGGCATCTCGACGACAACATCTCGTTCGACGTGGGCGGCATTCACGACCCGATGGGTAACGCGTTTCACACGGCGCTCACGGCGCCGATCCCGGGGTCGACCGTGCTGATCACGGGCTGCGGGCCGATCGGCATCTTCGCGGTCGGCATCTGCAAAGCGGCCGGCGCGTCGAGGATCATCGCGAGCGACGTGATCGAGGCGAGGCTGGCGCTCGCCAAACAGATGGGCGCGCACGACGTCGTGCACCCCCAAGAGGCCGAGGCGGTCGTCAAGCAGCACACCGACGGACTCGGCGTCGACGTGGTGCTCGAAATGTCCGGCGTGCCCGCGGCGATCCACCAGGCATTCTCGCTCGTGCGGGTGGGTGGCCGTGTGCAGCTGCTCGGCATTCCGTCGCAGCGCGTGGACTTCGACCTGGCGAACGAGATCATCTTCAAGGGGCTCACGGTGTACGGCGTCGTAGGCCGTCGCATGTACGACACGTGGCTTCTGATGACGCGCTTCCTTCGATCGGGGCAGTTCGATCCGACACCGGTCATCACGCACAGATTCCCCCTCGACGCCGCCGATGAAGCCATCCGGGCGATCAAGTCGGGTCAGGCCGGCAAGGTCATCTTCGAGATCGCCTGACGCGGCGACCGTGGAGACCGCCGGTGCGCCGGAGCAGGCGCCGGCGGGAGGCGTTGGGTGGGCGATCGTCGCCGTGCTTGCAATCGCGGCGTCGATGCGCGGAATCTTCAACGACTTCGTGTACGACGACATCCCGATCATCCGGGACAACGCGCGCCTGCACGCGTTCGACCTCGCGCACGTTCGCGAAATCTTTTCGCATGCGTACTGGCCGCCGCCATTCGTCGAGCAGCTCTATCGTCCACTGACGCTGATCGGGCTCGCCGCGCAGTACGCGATCGGCGCCGGCAGCCCGCTGGTCTTCCGCGTGGTGAGCTACGCGCTCTACGCGGCGGCGGCGATTCTCGTCTATCGACTGGCCACGCGTGTGCTCGATCCCTGGCCGTCGCTCGGCGTCGCCGCGCTGTTCGCCGTCCATCCGGTGCACGTCGAAGCGGTGGCGCTCGGCGTGAATCAGGCGGAACTGATCGTCGCGCTGATCGCGCTGGCGATGACGACGTCCTACATCGACTGGCGGCGATCGGAGATGGGCTCCATTCGCGGACGGCAGTGGGCGTTGCTCGCCGGCCTCTACGCGATCGCCACGCTCGTAAAGGAGAGCGGCCTCGTGTTGCCGTTTTTTCTCCTCGCCGCTGATGTCACGATTCTCCGCGCGAGGGAGTCGCGAACTCTTGCCCGCGCCGACGTCGGCGGCTACGCGCTGCTGGCTGCCGTCGCGGCGGCTTCGATCGCGCTTCGGTTCGCGGTCGCCGGTTCACCAGCCTTCGCCGTCGTGCCCGCGGCGGAACTGAGAGGCCTGGGCGTCGTCGGCCGCCTCGGCGTAATGCTGCACGTCGTGCCGATGTGGCTCCGGCTCCTCGTGTGGCCGCAGCATCTTCAGGTGGATTTCGCGCCCGGCGAAATCGTGTCGGGCGGGACGGTCGAGGCCGCGTTCGGCCTGCTGATTCTTTTCGGATTCGCCGGCGCGATCGTGTCCGCGCTCCGGCGGGACGGCGGACTCACGTTCGGCCTGCTGTGGATGGCGATCGCGCTGGTGCCGGTGTCGAACATCCTTCCGACTGGCGTGATCCTCGGCGAGCGCACGCTGTTTCTGCCGAGCGTCGGATTCATGCTCGCCGTCGGCGCGGCGGCGCAACGCTGGCTCGACAAACCGGCAACGCCAGAAAAATGGCGGCGGTATGCGCTCGGCGGAGCGTGCGCCTTACTCGTCGTGCTTGGACTGTTGCGAAGCGCGGGGCGGCAAGCCGTTTGGAACAGCCAGCATGTCCGGATGAACCGGAGCTCCGCGCCGGTCGGAACGCCGACCCCTTAGAGCGACAGCGGGACGTAGGCTTCGCCGGGCGGTTATTCTCAACAGCGATCGATTGGCGCGCGCGACCCGATCCGGGCCGCCGATACCCACGCTTCCGTTTACGCACAGCATGTCGCTCAACGCCGAATTCACGAAATCACTCTCGGACACCATCGAGCAGCTCAAGCGCGATCGCGTCTACAAGCGCCTCAACTACCTCGACTCGCCGCAGTCGTCGCGTGTGAAGATGGAAGGGCGTGGCGACGTGCTGATCCTCTCGTCGAACAACTACCTCGGCTTGTGCGACGAACCGAGGGTGGTGCAGGCGGGGATCGACGGACTCAAGAAGCTCGGCGCGGGCACGGCGAGCGTGCGCTTTATCTGCGGCACGTTCGCGATCCATCGAGAGCTCGAGGCGGCGTGCGCCAAGTTCGTCGGCTGCGAGTCGTCGCTCAGCTTCGTGTCGGCGTGGAACGCGAACGAGGGACTCACCGGGACGGTCGCGCAGGAAGGGGACTACATCGTCTCCGACGCGCTCAACCATGCGTCGATCATCGACTCGATGCGGCTCGGGAAGGCGATCAGCAAATGCACGACCGCGGTCTTCAAGCATGGCGACATGGACGACCTGCGCGCCAAGCTCGCCGAGGCCAAAGGCTTCAAGCGACGGATGATCTGGACAGACGGCATCTTTTCGATGGAAGGCGCGATCGCCAAACTGCCCGACATCCTCGAGATCGCCCGCGAGACGAATTCAATCGTCGCCGTGGACGACTCGCATGCGACGGGAGTCCTCGGCAAGAACGGACGAGGGACGGCAGAGCACTATGGCGTGGTGGGAGAGGTGGACATCATCACGTCGACGCTCGGCAAGGCGCTCGGCGGAGCGGCGGGCGGATTCGTCGCCGGACCCGAGGTGCTCACCGACTATCTCACCCAGCGGTCGCGGCCACAGCTCTTCTCGAACGCGCTGCCGCCGACGGTCGCGGCGAGCGCGCTCGCCGCGGTGCGACTGCTCGAAGCCGAGCCGCAACGCGTGGAGACGCTGCGGCAGAACACGAAATACTTCCGTGAGCAGATCATCGAAGCGGGGTTCAAGCCGATTCCGGGCGAGACGCCGATCGTGCCGATCATCGTCGGCGAGACGGCGGCGGCCATTCAGATGAGCGACATGCTGCTCGACGAGGGAGTCTTCGTCACGGGGTTCGGATTCCCGGTCGTGCCGCAGGGAACGGCTCGCGTGCGATGCCAGATCTCTGCGGGGCACACGCGCGACGATCTCGATGAAGCAATCCGGGCGTTCAAGAAAGTCGGGGGCAAGCTCAGGCTGATTTGACGCTGACGGCCAAAGCCGAAACGGCCGAGTGCCGAAACTGCCGAACGCCGAAACTGCCGAACGCCGAAACGGCCGGGACGCCGAGGCGACGGCGCCAAGACCGCGAGGATGGCGGGCGGGTGTGTTCCCGCAGGTAGAGGAATTGCGGGAGGCGAGACAAGAAAAGCGCCCGAAGGGCGAGGCGCCGACCTCGCGATTGGTTAGCCTGTCGCGACGGTAGTATCGTTTCGTTTCACCCCGGACTTTAGTGTCCTTTATCCCCTGAATTCCTGGCGTGACGCGGGGGGCGTCGTTTCGTCCGACTTAGAGACCAACCGAAGCTCTCTCTTTGTCGAGGACCTGTATGCGAACTCTCCGTGTTCTGACGATTGCCGCCGCCGTCGTCGCGCTTCCTTCACTCGCGACGGCGCAGCAGGGGCGACCGTTCAAGGACGCGTGGTTCTGGGGCGTCAAAGCCGGCGGCTTCTCGCTCGCCGACACTGCCGGCGCGTACACCATGGCACCGATGGTCGGCGCCGAGTGGCTGATCACGCGCACGCACGGCGGCCTGTACCTCTCGGTCGGCCAGGCGTTCTTCAACAGCGCGACGCTCGCCGCCGCGAACGAGTCGGCCACCAGTCTTCGTACCATCAAGCTGAACAACCTGCGCCGATTCGACGCCGCGATCATGGCGTTCCCGGGTGAGCACAACCGCTGGCATCCGTATGCCGGCGCCGGGTTCACACTCCAGGCGATCGCCGACGCGGACGGCGTACCTCCGTTCGACAACGCCGACGACCTCGCCTTCACACAGGCGCTGATTCAGCAGAACAAGGTGAGCTTCTCGCCGTTCGGAATCGTCGGCGCCCAGTACCGGCTCACCGCGGTCTCCGTGTTCGGCCAGGCGACGTTCAACCCGACGCAGCACAACTTCCTGCTCTACAACGGAAACGCCTTCAACTTCTCGTTGGAGTTCGGTCTCCGGTACAACGTCGGCTCGGCGATCGACCGAAACTAGAACTGCAAACAGCTTCGCGGATTTCAGCGGATTCCGCGGACTGCGAGCCAATCAAAACGCCGAGCAAAGAAATCTGAATGGCCGGCCCTCACGGGCCGGCCATTTTGTTTGGGGCTCGCGCCGCAAACGAAGCGATCGCTTCGGGGCTGTCAGGCGCGACGCCCGGAGACGAATTCGCTGTCGCGAACGATCCAGCGCAAAGGCCAATCGGCGCAGCGCGTGATGCCGATGCGCGGCGTGACGGCGACGCGTGAATCGGGAATGGGAACCCCTTCGCGAATCGTGAGCGGCCCGCGCTGAAGCACCGCGCGATTGAAGTGGCCGTCGATCCCGATGGCGTCGCACAACTTCGCCGGCCCATTCGTGAGATCGACATCTCGCCGTGCGCCACGGCGCTCGCGCATCAACTCGAGTCCCTTCACCGGTTCGATCGCGCGCACGAGCACCGCGCTCGGCTCACCCTTGGCGCGTGTCACGGCGTTGAAGCACCAGTGCATGCCGTAGATGAAATACACGTACGCGATTCCCGGCGGGCCGTAGAGCGGCTCGGTACGCGGAGTGAGTCCGGCGGCGGCGTGACAAGCGAGATCGTGCTCGCCGAGATACGCCTCGGTCTCGACGATGCGGCCGGCGGCGACGCCGTCGGGCGTGCGGCACTCGAGGATCGCACCGAGGAGATCGCGGGCGACCTGCTCGGTGGGGCGATCGTAGAACGATGCGGGAAGCGGAGCGCCGATCGGCCGTACGAGACGAGAACGCCGCGCTCGTCGCGCGGCGTTCGTGGTCATCTCAACCTCGACGTGCAGATCATTCGTCCGGCGAAGACGCGCCCTTTTTGCCGCGAGGGCGACCGCCGCCTTTGGTCGCGGTCCGTTTTGCGGCCGTCTTCGTCGCGGCGCGGCTGCCGCGCGTGCGCTTGCCGCGCGTGGCGGGCGGACCGCCGTTCGTTTCCTCTTCGGCGTGGGCGGCGACGGCCTTGGGTGCCGGCTCGTCGACGACGCCGACCGCCAGCAACTCCGGCGGAGGAGCGCCCGGACGCTGCCGACCGCCGCCGCGACCTCCACCGCCGCGCGGACCCATGCCGAGTCGCGGCCCAGGGGCCGTGGCGGCCGGCTGCGATTTCGCGACCGCCGCTTGTTCGGCCTTCGCGACTTGGTCCGCTACCGATCCCGATTCGATCGCGCGGGCAACCTCGAAGTCGTTGCCACGGCGGCGCAAATCGATGATGCCTTCGTCGTGCGCGTCCTTGAGGATGCGCACGAACATGCGGTCGCTGAGGCTCTGCGAATCGCGGCCGAGCAGCTGACGTGCGCGGGCGCGAACGGCGCTGGCGCGTATGGACTCGTCGTCTCGTACGAGATCGGCCACCGTGCGACGCACGAGATCGAACGCCTCGGCGCGCGTGAGCAGCTGGCCGCTCGATCCGGACGACGTCTCATCCGACTCTTTGGTCTCCGCGGACGTCAATTCGAGTTGCTCGCGGACGGCGGGGCGACTCACGGGGGGGGCGGGCGTCGGCGGCACGTCGTGCGCCGCGACGGCCGGTGTCGAAACTGGAGTTTCGATCGGCGTTTCGGCGGTCGTGGTCAGCTCGCGCGTCTCGCGGGTCTCGCGGGTCTCACGCTCGCCGCGGCCGCGTCCGCCGCGCCGTCCTCTGCGTCTCCCGTTGGGACGCTCTTCGTGGCCGTTGGCGGTCGCCGCCGCGGCGGGCTGGACGACGGGCGTCTCCGCGGTGACGCGCGTTTCTC
>DASYSS010000066.1 GCA_036003045.1 Gemmatimonadaceae bacterium | reverse complement strand
CGCGGAGTCAGTCGTCGTCTCGTTCAACACGGACGTCCCGCACCTCGGCGCCCTCGGCAAGCCGATGCTCTTCGGCCCCGGCTCGATCCTCGACGCCCACGGCGCGAATGAGAAGATCGGGAAGCGAGAATTGTTGGAAGCAGTGGAGACGTACTATGCGACCGTTCGGTCGCTAGTTTCAGAGTGACAGAGTGGCATAGGGACAGAGTCCAACTCTGCACCTCTGCCACTCTGCCGCTATGCAACTCTCAGAAGACATCTTCCTCATCGCCGCCGTCCGAACGCCGATCGGCAAGTTCGGCGGGGCGCTCGCGAAACTCACCGCCCCGGACCTCGGCGTCGCGTCGGCGAAAGCGACGATCGAGCGGTCGGGCATCGATCCGGCCGCGATCGACGAGACAATTTTCGGCAACGCGCGGCAGGCGGGTGTCGGGCCGAACGCGGCACGGCAAGTCTCGGTACGTGCCGGGCTGCCCCACGAGACGCCGGCGTACACGGTGAATCAGGCGTGCGGCTCGGCGCTCCGCGCGATCATGAACGGCGCCGACGAGATCCGCCTCGGGCGCGCGAAGGTGCTCCTGGCAGGCGGCACGGAGTCGATGTCGAACACGCCGTACCTCCTTCCGCGCGTCCGATGGGGCATGCGCATGGGCAATGCGGAAGTCGTCGACGGCATGTACCGCGACGGTTTTCTCTGTCCGCTCGCCGACGAGATGATGGGCGCGACGGCGGAGACGCTCGCCGACCGATACGCGATCACGCGCGACGAGCAGGACCGCTTCGCGATGGAGTCGCAGCAGAAAGCGGCGCGCGCGTACGAGCAGCACCGCTTCGCGGACGAGATGGTGCCGCTCCCGCAGCTCGATCACGATGAGCACCCGCGCTTCGAGACCGACCTCGGGTCGCTGGCGAAATTGCCGCCGGTCTTTCGCAAGAACGGCACGGTGCACGCCGGCAACTCGAGCGGCATCACCGACGGCGCGTCAACAATGCTTGTAGCGAGCGAGGCGACGGTCAAGCTGCATAACCTGAAACCGATGGCGCGGATCGTCGGCTACGCGCAGGCCGGCGTCGATCCGAAGGTCATGGGCATCGGTCCGGTCCCCGCAACGCGCAAGCTCCTCGCCGAAACCGGCATCAAGCTCGACGACATCGACCTCATCGAACTGAATGAAGCCTTCGCCGCCCAAGTCATCGCCTGCGATCGCGAACTGCACTTCGATCCGTCAAAGCTGAACGTCCACGGCGGCGCGATCGCCCTCGGCCACCCGATCGGCGCCACCGGCGCCCGGATCACGACCACGCTCCTCCACGCCCTCCAAGCCCACGACAAACGCCTCGGCCTCGCCACGCTCTGCATCAGCGGCGGCATGGGGCTGTCGATGCTGGTGGAGCGGGTGTGAAGTTCACTGACTCCCACTGCCACCTCACGATGTCCGCGGCCGATGCCGTGCTGGAGCGCGCGCGCGGGGGCGGGGTGCGGGGGTTCGTCGTTCCGGGGACGAAGCTGGAGGATGCGCCGCAGGCGATTGCGGTGGCGAATGGGCGCGACGACGTCTGGTGCGCGGTGGGGTTTCATCCGCACGAGGCGAAGGACTGCGACGACGCCGCGTTTGCGGAAATCGAACGGCTGGCCGGCGATCCGAAGGTCGTCGCGATCGGGGAGTGCGGGCTCGACTATCACTACATGCACTCGCCGCGCGAGACGCAGATCGCCGTCTTCGAACGGCACATCGCGCTCGCGAAGAAGCTCGGCAAGCCGATCATCGTGCACAACCGCGAGTCGACGGATGACTGCGTCGAGATCCTGCTGCGCAGCGGCGCCCGCGGGATTCTGCACTCGTACACGGAGTCGCTCGACGTGGCGGAGAAGCTCGTGGCGGCGGGGTTCTTCATCTCGTTTTCGGGCATCGTCACGTTCCGGAGCGCGGAGATGCTGCGCGGGGTCGCGAAGGCCCTGCCGCACGACCGCGTGCTGATCGAGACCGACACGCCGTTTCTCGCGCCGGTGCCGTATCGCGGGAAGGAGAACGAGCCGGCGTTTGTGGTGAAGGTCGCGGAGCTGCTCGCGACTTTGTGGCAGGAATCGCTCGAATACGTGGCGGAAAAGACCACATCGAACTTCGAGCGCGCGTTCTCGGTTAATCTGCCGAGGTGATGAAGTCCGTCATCGCGTTTCTCCTGGCAACAGTTGTCACCGTTCCGATCACCGTTCCGATCATTGCGCAGGACGCCGGTCCGACGACGATTCGCACGCTCGTGGAGGCGGGACGCGATGACGATCTGCGGTGGCCCGACTTCAGCGACTACCGCAAGCACCTCGTCAACTTCTACGAGCCGCTGAACTACGCCTTCGCATGGTCGCGGAATGGCAAAGTGACGCCGCAGTCGCTCGCGGTGATCGCGCTGTTCGAGTCGGCCGACGTGAAGGGAGTCAACGCGGTCGACTACGACGGCTCGCGTTGGGGAGCGCGGCTCCAGGCGCTCAGCACCGGCCATCCGGACGACATC
>DASYSS010000065.1 GCA_036003045.1 Gemmatimonadaceae bacterium | reverse complement strand
AGCTCGACGTCGTCGCGCGACACGGCCCAGTTCACGATCCGCTCACCGAGCCGCTGCGCGCAACGCGCGACGTTCGCGAACCCGACCTCGTTGAAGAGGTCCAGGCTCGCGTTCATTCCGGCGTAGTCCTGGTACGGCAGCGTCACGAACTCGAAGCGGCGCGCGTCATGGCGCCATTTGAGATCGTAGTCGGTGAGCCGCGTGAAGTCGTCGGACCCCTCGACCGCCATCCAGCTCACGTCGTGCGGCTCGAGTTTCTCGATGAGCGCCTGGCGCACGTAGACGAATGCGGCGCCCCACGGAGAGAGCAGCCACTTCTGCGCGCCGCACGAGAGGATGTCGACGTGCGTCTTCGACATGTCGAGCGTCAGCGGCCCGAGCCCCTGAATGGCGTCGACGACGAAATACACGCCGCGCTCGCGGCAGAGCGCCCCCAGCGCGGCGAGGTCGACGCGCGCGCCAGACGCGAATTGCACCCACGACACGGTCACGACGCGGACGCGCTCGTCCTCCAGCTCGCGCTCGAGACGGTCGCGATGCAACACGCCGTCGTCACACTCGAGCTGGCGAAATTCGATCCCGTGCCGCTCGGCCAGCTGCATCCACGGATACACGTTCGCGGGGAACTCGAGATCCGGCGAGAGCACGACGTCGCCGCGCTTCAGCGGCAGCGAGAACGCGGCGAGGTTGATCCCGAACGTCGTGTTCGTCGACAGCGCGATCTCCGCCGGGGCGGCGTTGATCATCGACGCGATCATCGCGCGCGACTTCGTGAGCGTGCCGAACTGCAGCTCCTGCGACACGAGCGTCGGATTCGCGCGACGCCGGCTCCAGTCGTCGAGCGCCGTGATGGCCCGCGTCGGCAACGGTCCGGTCGACGCGTGGTTGAAGAAGATCGTGTCGCCGCGCGTGACCGCCGGGAATTCCTCGCGCCGCAACGCCTCGAGGTCGAACGACACGCTGTTCTCGATCACCGAGCTCACGATGTCCTCACGGCGTCGCGGGGTTGGTAAGAGCGCCGGGCATTCTGGTGCGGAGCGTGCGCGGGTCGAGCGCGTCTCGCAATGCGTCGCCGAGAAGATTGAATCCGAGCACGGCCGCGCCGATCGCCAGCCCCGGAAACACGGACGTCCACGGCGCGTGCCGCAGCTGGTACAGATCGCGCCCGTCGGCGATCATCGCTCCCCAGCTCGGCGTGGGCGGCTGCACGCCAAGCCCAAGGAACGACAGCGACGACTCGGCGATGATCGCGCCGGCCACGCCCAGCGTCGCCGCGATGACGACGGGTGCGATGACGCTCGGCAGCACGTGCAGGAGGATCACACGGGTGTCGCGCGCACCCAGCGCGCGCTCGGCCTGCACGAATTCCAACTCGCGCACGATGAGCACCTGTCCGCGGACGATGCGCGCCATTCCCGCCCACCCGACGACGCCGATCGTGACGAAAACGACCGTGAGACTCGGTTGCAAAGCGGCGACGAGCGCGATGAGCAGGAGCAGCGTCGGGAACGCGAGCGTGACGTCGGCGAGCCGCATCACCAGCTCGTCGACCCAGCGGCCGTAGTAGCCGGCGACGAGGCCGAGGATCACGCCGAGCGAGAGCGCGATTCCCTGCGAGACGATGCCCACGGTGAGCGAGATGCGCGCGCCGTAGACGAGGCGCGCCCAGACGTCGCGGCCTTGCACGTCGGTGCCGAACCAGTGCGCGCGCGACGGCGGGAGCAGCGAATTGATGAGATCGATGCCGAACGGGTCGTGGCGAGCGACGAGAGGCGCGGCCACAGCAAGCCCGACGAGAAGTAAGACGACGCCCGCGCCGAACCAGGCGCGCCGATCGCCGAACAGACGATCGGTTGCGCGGCTCACAGCGGGTCTCCGAGCTCCGGCGGCGTTCCGGGACGTTGGTGCTTCCAACGGCGATGGTGCCAGAAGTATTGCTCCGGCGCGCCACGCACGTGCCGCTCGAGCGCGAGCGTGTAATCGGCGACGATGCGATCGACATCCGCTTCGCGGTCCCCGGTTTCGACCGGATCGATCGCCTCGAACGTGAGGACGTAGCGCCCGGACGGCCGTCGCACCGCGACGCCGAATACGATCGGCGCGCCGAGCCGCAGCGCGAACACCGCGGGTCCACGCGGCGTTTTGGCGAGACGTCCGAAGAACGGCACCCACGTCGACGCGAGACCGACCGCGCCCTGGTCGACGAGAAATGCGACCGCCCGCCCGCCGCGCAGCGAGCGCGGTACGCGCTTCACGGCCTCCTCGTCGTGAATGATCGACATGCCGATCCGCTCGCGCGTCCTGGTCAGGTACCGATCGAAGAGCGGATTCGCCATGTGTCTCGCGACCGCGTCGATCGGCACGCCGCGCGCGGCGATGTACGCGCCGCCCAGCTCCCAGTTGCCGAGGTGCCCCGTGATGACGATCAGCCCTTTGCCGCGCGCCAATCGCTCTTCGACGATGCTCCAGCCGTGCACATCCTCGAACAGCTCGATGATTTGCTGGCGCGAGCGCGATGGAAGAATCGCCGTCTCGACGCTCGTTCGTCCCAGGCTTCCGTACGCCGCGCGCGCGATACGCTCGATCTCATCACGGTCGGTGAGCCCGAGCGCCGCTTCGACTTGGCGCTCGACGACGCGCCGTCGAATCCCGAACGGAGAAAAGCCCAACCGGCCGATCGCTTCGCCGATCGAGCCGGCGCGAGTGAAGCTGAGCGTCGCGGCGGCGGCCACGGCGCTGCGCAGCGCCGCGTATTCGGCGCGGTGGGCGAGCGACGGCGGGGGGCTCATTGCGTCGGTCGCGCTCAACTGGCCTGCCTCACGCGATCGCCGGCAGCGTTGATCGCGCGCTCGAAGCCTTCGATCATCGCGCTCTCCGAGAATTCGCGCTGCACCCGTGCGCGTCCGGCGTTCCCCATCGCGGCGCAACGCGCTCGGTCGGCGATGAACTCGGCGACTTCGGACGCGGTGTCGGGCGGATCGCCCTGCGCGAGCAGGAGGCCCGTGATCCCGTCGGCGACGTATTGCTGCGTGAGCATGTTTCGCTCGGCGATGACGGGAAGGCGGCACGCCATCGCGTCGAGACACGCGTACGCGCCGGCATCTCCCTCGGCGGCAACCCAACCGATGTTCGCCGCGCGCATCACCGATGGAGCGTCATCGACTTCGCCGAGGAAAGTGACCGACGCGCCGACGGCGAGCGCGGACGCGTGCATGCGGAGCGCTTCGTCCAGCGACCCGGGCCCGAACACCATGGCGTGGAGCTCCGGGTGCCGCGGCGTGAGCAGGGCGAGCGCGCGGAGCACAGTCGCGATTCGGGCGCGTCCCGACGGCTCGTACGAGCACGCGATGAGGAGCGCGTCGTTGGCCAGACCGACTTCGCCACGCGACATCGGCTCGGCGGAATCGAATCCCGACGGGTCGACCCCGAGCGGCGCGACGCACGGAGGAACCGCCCAGCCCTTGAGGCCCGTCGCTTCAGTCGCGTCCTTTTCGCTCGAGAAGATCAATCCCGATGCGGCGAGCTTGAGCGCGATCTTTCCGCCGCGCCCGGGCTGGATTCGCTCGAGCGGCCGGACGTGTCGCAGAATCGCTCCGCGATTTCCGAGCAATCGGGCGGAGGCGACGACGAGATGGTCTCGTTCGTTCGTGACGATCGCGACCTCGATCGAGCGATGTTCCATCGCGCGCTTGAGATCCCAGGCGTCGCCGGCGGCCGAGGCCGATTTTCCCATGGTGACCGCGTCGATGCGCGCGTCGGACGTGCGCGCGGCGAGCTGGCTTCCCTCGGCACAGGCGACGGCAACCTCGTGTCCTTTCGCGGCGAGTCCTTTGGCGGCCGTTATCGCGACGCGCGCCGCCGCGGACCAGACCCGACTGCTCACGTAGAAGAGGACTCGCATCGTCAGACGCCCGCCGCGACGTGCTCGTCGCGGAACTGCAGCGCATGCAGCCGATAGTACGCACCGCGCTCGGCGAGGAGACCGGCGTGCGTGCCTCGCTCGACGATCCGTCCGTGGTCGAGCACGAGGATCATGTTCGCGTGCGTGATCGTCGAGAGGCGGTGCGCGATGACGAACACCGTGCGGCCGGCCAGCAGGCGATCCACGGCTTCCTGCACGAGGCGCTCGGACTCGGTGTCGAGGGCCGACGTCGCTTCGTCGAGAATCAGGATGGGCGGGTCGACGAGCAGCGCGCGCGCGATCGCGAGACGCTGCCGCTGGCCGCCGGAGAGCCGTGTGCCGCGCTCGCCGAGGACGGTGTCGTACTGCTGCGGCAGCGCCATGATGAAGTCGTGCGCGTTTGCCGCCCGTGCCGCGCGCTCGATCTGCTCCTGCGAGAACTTTTCGGCCGACGCGTACGCGATGTTGTTACGCACGGTGTCGTTGAAGAGCACCGTGTCCTGGCTGACGATTCCCGTGAGCGAGCGGAGCGAGGCGAGCGTGATGTCGCGTGTGTCGACGCCGTCTATCCGAATCCGACCTTCGGTCGGATCATAAAAACGTGGAATGAGATCGACGAGCGTGCTCTTCCCCGCCCCGCTCGCGCCGACGAGCGCGATGACCGATCCTTTCGGTGCGTCGAAGGTGATGTCGCTCAACACCGGCTCGGTGTCGTAGGCGAACGACACGTCCTCGAACTCCACCGATCGCTCGAACGACTCGATGGTTTGCGTGCCACGGTCGAGCTCCATCTCGGTCGGCTCGTCGAGCACGTCGAACAAACGCTCAGCGGCGGCGAGCGACTGCTGCGCGGTGGTCGGTGCCTGCGAGAGCTGTTTGAGCGGCGGAAGCAGCGTCATGACGAGCGTCATGAACACGATCAGCGACGCCGCGTCCATGCCTCGGTTCGACAAGACGGCGAGCGCCCCGATCCAGAGGATCAAGACCGCGATCGACATTCCGATCACTTCGGTGAGCGGCTGCGACAGCGCGGAGACGCGGTTGATCTTGACCATTCCTTCCGAGTACCGATGGCTGGCGTCGCCGAACCGTTGGTCCTCGTAGCGCTCGCCGCCGAACGATTTCACGAGGCGCACGCCGGTCACGACTTCCTGCAACACGCTCGTCGCTTCGCCGAAGTCGGCGCGGCTGCGGCGATAACCACGGCGCAGGCGCTTGAGCAGCGGCTGGAGCGTGAGCGTGAGGATCGGCGCGATGACCAGCGACAACAGCGTGAGCTGCACGTTCATCGCGACGAGCACGGCGATCGTGGCGATGATGTTGGCCGCGTTCTGAACGGTGCGGGTCACCAGCTCGGTGACGAGCGCCTTCGTTTGGTCCGTGTCGGACAGGATCTTCGAGATGACCTGGCCGACCTTCGTCCGCTGGAAGTAGCGCAGCGGCAGGCGCTGCATGTGCGAGAAGACGGCGTCGCGCATGTCGCGCGTGACGTACTCCTGGAGCGACGCGCCGAATTGGCCGGCGAGCCAGACGAACACGTTCTTGATGGCGACGACGATCAGGATGACGAAAATCACGGCGGCCAACGACCCTCGCGGATCGTCCGGATGGACGAAGGCCCCGATCGTCCACCGCTGCGCGTGCTCCACCCACCCGGCCGCCTTGGGCAGCGGATTGGGTTGCTTGAACAAAGTGTTCAGGAACGGCACGAGCAGCGTGTACGAAAACGCGCCGAGCGCGGCGCCGATCACGTTGCTCACGACGTTGCCCGCCATGCGCCACCAGTGCGGCCGCAAAAAGACGAGTAGCCGCCGATACTCGGCGAACCGCGCCCGGCCGAGCGTAGAGGGAAGCGTCTCCGGACCCGTGGTGATGCTCACCGTCGGGGGGTGAGAAGGGCGACCGGCAGAATGCACTCCTCGGGCGTGACGCCGCCATGGAGGAACGAGCCGCGATACCGGCTCTGATATTCACGCAGCTTTGTCGGATAGACGAAGAACGAATCGCCCGTGGCGAGCAGCGAGTTGGCGCCGAGCCCGCGGCGAGGGAGGCGCAGCGAGTCTTCATTCGTGAAGAGGAGCGCCTGCTCCGGGTTCTCGGCGCGAAGATCCTCGCCGAACTTGTAGCGGAGATTCTGCGTCGCGTCGCGCTTGGCGAAGACCGTGGCCGGCGTTCGACAGTGAATCGAGCCGTGGTCGGTCGTGATCAGGACTCTGATCCGCTTGCGCGACGCTTCCTGGAGCAACGCGAAGAGCGCCGACCGCCGGAACCACTGCTGCGTGAGTTGGCGGAGCGCGATCTCGTCTCGCGCGACCTCATAGAGGATCGCCGACTCCGACCGGCCGTGCGTGAGCAGGTCCACGAAGTTGAACACGAACGCCGAGATGCCCTCGGGCGCGATGGCGCGGGAGAGACGGCGCTCGAGGTCGTCGCCTTCGGCAGCCGTGGAGATTTTTTCGTAGCGAACGGGCAGCTTGCGATTCAGCTCGACGAGCTGCGCCTCGAGAAGCTGCCGCTCGTGCGCGTTGAGGGTCTCGTCTTCGCGCTCGCCCCACCAGTCGGGGAAACGGGCCGCGATCTCGCCGGGGAAGAGACCGCTGAACAGGGCGTTGCGCGAGAACGGCGTCGCCGTGGGCAGGATGCTGTAGTAGTACGTCGTCTCGACGTCGAACAGCGGGGCGACGAAGGGCTCGAGCGTTCGCCATTGATCGAGACGCAAGCAATCTATTACGACGAAGAGCCCCTGTTTGGCCGAGTCGAACATCGGCAGGAGGAACTCGGGCACGATGTCGATCGACATCGGCGGGCGGTCGCCCTCGAGATTCTTGAGCCATTCCGGGTAGGCGCGCTTCATGTAGCCGGCAAACTCACGGCGCATGTCGGGATAGAGCCCTTGCAGCGACTCGTACAGTCCCGTCTCGTTCGCGGCGGTGAGCTCGAGATCCCAGCGAGTCAGTTCCGCGTAACGTTCGATCCACTGTCGCCAATTGAGGCCGCGGAACGATTCCGTCTGCATCTCGCGGAAGCGCTGAACGAACTCGCGCGCGACGGCTTGTTGTCGAATGCGCGCCCCCTCGAGCAGTCGAGTGACCGCCGCGTACACTTGCCGCGGCGTCACGGGCTTGACGAGATAGCCCTCGAGCGCGGCGCCGATCGCTTCGGTCATGGTCGAGTCTTCTTCGCTCTTCGTGACCATGACGATCGCCAGATTCGGATCGACCTCGCGCAGCTCGCGGAGCGCGTCGAGGCCGCGGCGGCCGGGCATCTGCTCGTCGAGCAGGACCAGGCTGAACGGACGGCGCCGCACGAGCTCCAGCGCGTCCTCGGCGTTGGTGACCGTTTCAACCTCGAACCCTTTGTCTCGCAAGAACATGCGATGAGGTTCGAGCATCTCCGCCTCGTCGTCGATCCAGAGGACGGATTTCGCCTGATGCGCCATGGCCCAAATATATCGGCCGCGTGAGCGGCCAAGCTATCGGACTGCGTTTGCAAAACGCACATTGTCCTCGATGCCGAATCCGCCGTACGCGGTCCCAGCCACCAGCTTCCGATTCGCGGCGCTCGCGACGCTCGCCGGCAAGGCGCCGCTTGGCGGACGCCGCGAGGTAGCGCTCGCCGTGTATCTCGCGGCGCGGCTGGCGGACGACACGTTGCCCGAGCACGGGGTTTCCGCAGAAGCACGGGCCGAACGCGCGACGCACGCCAAGAGCTGGCTGGCGTCGATGGCCCTCGCGGCGCCGATCCGGTCGGCGCTGGCTCGACTGATCGACTCCACGGCGACGGGGCGCAACGCGGCCGCGGCCGCATTGCCGGCGGTGATCGCGGCGACCGGGCCTCAGCTCGACGCGGGCGCACGCGCCGAGCTCGAACGGCTGACGGCGACGCTGGCCGGTTCGTAATTCTCCCGACAACGTCCTTGCCCTCCGCTGCGCAACCGTGAGTATTGGGACCTCATGACGCGCACGACAGACATCTCGCCTCTTTCAGTCCTGCTCTCGCGCGTCGACGCCGTTGCCGACGGCGCGCCGCCGCCGTCGACCGTTCCCACCGGATTCGCGAGCCTCGACAAGATGCTCGGCGGCGGGCTGCGTCGCGGCGATCTCGTCGTGATCGGCGGCGACACGGCGAGCGGAAAGTCGGCGCTCGCGCTGGCGTTCGCCATCCGCATGTCGCTCGCGTCGGCGCGCGTGCTCTTTCTCACGGGTGAGATGTCCGCCGAGCGCGTGCTCGAGCGCGTGATCGCGATCGAGGCGCGCACGAAAATCGACGATCTGCGTCAGGGCACTCTCGACGACATGGCGCGCGCCAACGCGGGGTCCGTCGCGCTTCGGCTGCGAGAGAATCTGCCCATCGTGGATCGTCCGCCGACGGGCGGCGTCGGGGCGATCGCCTCGATGCTCGACGGATTGCCGTTCACCGAAATCGTCTTCGTCGACAGCCTGAGCGCGACGGCCTCCGGCGACGAGTTGCTCGACGAGGAGCTCGCGCGTTCGGTGCGCGACCTCAAGACGCTTGCGCTCGAACGCGGCCTCGTCGTCGTCACCACGGCCACGGTGCGCGAGCTCGGCTCACGCGCCGACCGGCGCCCGCTGCTCGACGATTTCGGCGCGCGCGGCGCGATCAAGGAACACGCCGACGTCGTGATGACGCTCTTCCGAGAGCACATGTATCAGCCCGCGCGCGACGTCGAGGGAGCGACCGAACTGCTCATCCGCAAGAACCGCAACGGACCCACCGGCTACGTCGACCTCTATTTCTACGCCCAGTGGATGCGGTTCGAGGACATGCTGGATCCGGAAAGGTGAGGAGTGCGGAGGCCTCGTCCGAGGTCTCCGTACTCCGTCCTCGCACGCGTCGCCCCCCATCGCACCTATATTTCTTCCTGAACCTTTGCCCCATTCGCGCGATGGCCGGCCACAGTAAATGGAAGCAGATCAAGCACTACAAGGCGGCGGCCGACGCCAAGCGCGGCGCGCTGTTCACCAAGCTGATCCGCGAGATCACCATGGCCGCCAAAATCGGCGGCGGCGATCCCGGCGGTAATCCGCGGCTCCGTCTCGCGATCGACACCGCGCGATCGAACTCGATGCCGAAGGAAAACATCGAGCGCGCGGTCAAGAAGGGGACAGGCGAGCTGGAAGGCGTCGACTACCACGAAGTGACGTACGAGGGCTTCGGCCCGGGCGGGGTCGCGCTCCTCATCGACGCCGTGACCGACAACCCGACGCGCACGGTCGCCGAAGTTCGCAGCAAGATGACGCGACTCGGCGGCAACCTCGGCGCGCCGAACTCGGTGGCGTGGATGTTCGAGAAGAAGGGGCAGATCTACGTCGACGCGTCGACGATCGGCGAGGACGCGCTAATGGAAGCTGCTCTCGACGCCGGCGCCGAAGACGTCGCTCGCGAAGAGGAGCGATTCCTCGTCTCGACGACGCCGCACGACTTCCATTCGGTGCAGGACAAGCTCAAGACCGCCGGCGTCAAGATCGGCGAGGCCGAGTTGGCGATGGTTCCCAAGACGACCGTGACGATCGCCGGCAAGGACGGCGACGCGCTGCTCAAGCTGCTCGAGACGATCGAAGATCTCGACGACGTGCAGAAGGTCTGGGCGAACTTCGACATGGACGTGACCGAGATGGCGCGGAGTAACGAGTGAGGCTCGCGCGAGCCCGGTGATCGTTCTCGGCATCGATCCGGGCACCGCGAACACCGGCTACGGTGTCGTACAGGGAGGAGAAGACGTGCGGGCAGTTGGGCACGTCTCGCTCATAGAATGCGGCGTCATTCGCACCCGCCCGCGCGATCCTCTGGCGATGCGTCTCCGCGACATCTATGAAGGCGTCGTCGAGCTGATCGAGCGTCACAAGCCGCATGCGCTGTGCGTCGAGGACGTGTTCTACGCCAAGAATGTGCGGACGACGGTCGTACTGGGGCACGCTCGCGGCGTCGTGCTCCTCGCCGGCAGCCGAGCGAATCTCGACATTCGGGAGATTCCACCCGCCGAGATCAAGAAGGCCGTCGTGGGAACGGGCGCGGCGACCAAAGAACAAGTGCAGTTCATGATCACCCGCATGTTGCGATTGAAGACGGCGCCGCAGCCAAGTGACGCGGCCGACGGCGTCGCGGCGGCGATCGCCGGACTGGTCGCCGCACGCCTCCCCGTAGTCGGCGCAACGGGAGCGATCGTGCCCGCGCGCCGCGCTCCGACGCGCCCTGTTCAGCTTTCATGATTTCGCACGTCAGCGGGACGCTCGTTTCGAAGGAATTGGATCGCGTCGAGATCATGACCGCCGGCGGCGTGGCGTACGAGTTGGCGATCCCGCTCAACGTCTACGAATCGCTGCCGCGCGCGGGCGAACCGGCGTCGCTGCATACGTATTTGGTGGTGAAAGAGGACGGCTGGCAGCTCTACGGCTTCGCCACCGCGCACGAGCGCCGCGTCTTTCAGCGGGTGCTCGATGCCAAGGGCGTGGGCCCTTCTCTGGCCCTCGGCCTGCTGTCGACGCTGACCGCCGACCGCGTCGTTCGAGCGTTGCGGGACAAGGACTTGGCAACGCTTCAGAGTGTGCCGCGCGTAGGGAGAAAGAAGGCCGAACAGCTCATCCTGGATCTCGCCGACAAGCTCGACGACCTGCATGTTTCCGCTCCCGGTGGGGGGGGGCCGGGCCGCCCCGGCGGCGGAATTCCCGGCGCCGAGGATGCCGTTCGCGCGCTCGTGTCGCTGGGCTATTCGATGCCTGACGCTGAGCGCGCGGTCAAGGCGGCGTTGGACGATGGTGGGAAGCCCGGCGAGACGGCCGATCTCGTTCGCCGATCGCTTGGCAAGATTCGAGGCTAACCGCAGGACGGAGAAGACACGTGCTCGCAGCTCGACGAACCTCGACGTTCACCGAATCCGTGATCCGCGAGATGACGCGGATCGCCGCCATGCACAACGCCGTGAACCTGGCGCAGGGATTTCCCGATTTCGCGATGCCCGAGGCGATGAAAGCCGCGGCGTGTACCGCGATCAACGGCGACATCAACCAGTACGCGGTCACGTGGGGCGCGCCGGTTCTGCGACAAGCGATCGCCGAGAAGTATCGCCGGTTCTACGACATGGAAGTCGATCCCGACCGCGACGTGACGGTGACGTGCGGCGCGACGGAAGCGATGGCCTCGGTGTTCATGGCGCTCATGGATTCCGGCGACGAGGTGATCATTCCCGAGCCGTTCTACGAGAATTATGGGCCGGATGCCATACTCGCCGGAGCCAAGCCGGTGTTCGTGCCGATGGAACGGCCGGACTGGACGTTCGATCCGGATCGCCTGCGAAAGGCGTTCACCTCGCGCACGAAGGCGATCATCGTCAACACCCCGCACAACCCAACGGGCCGCGTGCTGACGCGCGACGAAATGTCGCTGATCGCGAACTTGTGCGTCGAGCACGACGCGTGGGCGATCACCGACGCGCCCTACGAGCACATGATCTACAAGGGCCATCACCACGAGATCGCGACCTGGCCCGGCATGCGCGAGCGCACGATCACGATCTCGTCGCTCTCGAAGACCTACAGCTGCACCGGCTGGCGCATCGGCTGGATCATCGCGCCTCCTGAACAGACTGGTCCCATCCGCAAGGTGCACGACTTCCTCACCGTCGGCGCGCCCGCTCCACTCCAAGCCGCCGCCGCCGTCGGATTCGCGTTCGGGCCCGACTACTACAACGAGTTCTCCGCGCACTACAAGCAGCGCCGCGATTTCTTGTGCGGCGTCCTCCGCGAGCAAGGCTTCGAGTTCGCGACCCCCGAAGGCGCCTATTTCGTCCTCGCCGATTTCTCGAAGATCAGCGACCTCGACGACGTGACGTTCGCCAAGTGGATGACGGCCGAAATCGGTGTCGCCACGGTGCCCGGCTCGAGCTTCTACTCGAACAAAGAAGACGGCCGCCCCTTCACCCGCTTCGCGTTCTGTAAGAAGCAGTCGACGCTGGACGATGCGGCCGAGCGGTTGTCGCGGTTGCGGGCCACGGTTTAGTGGCTGGGTAGCGCGAATTCAATACGGGCTGCAACTGCAACTGCGACTACAAGAGCAACGGCAACTACAAGAGCAACGGCAACTACTCACCGCAGAGACGCAGAGGACGCGGAGGAACGCAGAGAAATGCCGCGCACGCGGCGTCCTTCGTCCCACGAGCTTTCCTCTCTGGTAACCGCCGCTCGGGAAGGTACTCGGCCGAGGAGACACGCTTCCTAGGAGCTTCGCGAGCGGCTCTAACAAGAAGCGCCCGGCCGCGTGACGCGAACAGCCTTTTTTCACCGAGGCAGTCCTCTGCGCCCCTCCGCGTTCTCTGCGTCTCTGCGGTGAATCAGTTCAGCAGCTCGCCCGAGCGGGGCAGACCGGGATTTCGGCAACTCTTCGGGTATATTGAATCGCATGTCGCGCGCCGAGATCACCACGCCTGAGGTTCTCGTCGACGAATCCGTCGTCGAGCTGTCGCTGCGGCCGCAGCGGCTGTCGGAGTTCATCGGGCAGGACAAGGTGAAGGACGCGCTGCGGATTTACATCGACGCGGCGATGCAGAGGCGAGAGCCGCTCGATCACACGCTCTTTTTCGGCCCGCCCGGACTCGGCAAGACGACGCTCGCCGAGCTGATCGCGCGGGAGCTGGGCGTGAACATCCATACGAGCTCCGGACCGGCGCTCGAGAAGCCCGGCGATCTCGTGTCGACGCTGACGAATCTGCGGCGCGGCGACATCCTGTTCATCGACGAGATCCATCGGCTGCGTCCGATCATCGAGGAGTTTCTCTATCCGGCGATGGAGGACTACAAGATCGAGATTCGTTTGGGCGACGGACCGAAGGCGAACACGGTGACGATGGACATCGAGCAGTTCACGCTCGTCGGCGCGACGACGCGGCTCGGGATGCTCACGGCCCCGATGCGCGCGCGGTTCGGGATCGAGCAGCGGTTGAACTTCTACCCGTCCGAGGACCTCGAGTTGATCGTGCAGCGTACGGCCGACGTGCTGAAGGTCGACGTCGATCCGGCGGGTGCGGCCGAGATCGCGCGGCGGGCCCGCGGCACGCCACGCGTCGCCAACCGTTTGCTGCGACGAGTTCGAGATTTCGCGCAGGTCCGAGGCAACGGTGTGGTGAGCAAGCCGATCGCCGACCAGGCGCTCTCCATGCTCGACGTCGACGCGTTCGGGCTCGACGACATGGACACGCGAATCCTTCGCACGATCATCGAGAAGTTCGACGGCGGCCCGGTGGGGCTGAAGACGATCGCCGTCTCGATCGGCGAAGACGAGAACACGATCGAGGAAGTGTACGAGCCCTTTCTCGTGCAACACGGCTTTCTTCAACGGACGCCGCGCGGACGCACGGCGACGCGGGCGGCGTACGAACACTTCGGGATCGTGGCGCCCGGATCGAATGGGCAGCCGACACTCTTCTGAATCAAGACGGCGCGAACTGCCTCGGGCTGGACTCTCTCGGCTCGGCAGAATCGCGGAGCGGATGCGAGCCTAGCCTCGAGCATCAGCTGACAACAGGAGCCGCGAGCAACTGCCCGCCGTTCCGGCGTCGTTTGGGCTCACAGCTCATGCTGCACGCTCGCGCTCACGGCCAGGCTCGCGCCGCCTCTCGAGATTTCTCCCTTCGATCACCGCAACCGGAACGTCCCACCGCTCTGATGCCCGCAGGCGATCTCACCTCCGATTACGACTTCGAGCTTCCGCACGATCTCATCGCCCAGCGCCCGCTCGAGCGGCGCGATGCGAGTCGGTTGATGGTCGTCGATCGCGCGTCCGGCGACATCCAGCACAAGACGTTCGCCGACGTCGCCAGCCTCATCGCGCCGATCGACGTCGTGGTCGTGAACCGCTCGCGCGTGATTCGCGCGCGCTTGCTCGGGGCGCGCGCGTCGGGTGCTCCGGCGGAGATCCTCCTTCTCAAACCGCTCGGCGACGCGCGCTACGAGGCGATGGTTTCGCCCGGCGGAAAGCTCAAGCCGGGCCGCCGCGTGACGATCGCGCCGGGGTTCGAGGCGGAGATTCTCGAAGTGACGGAACGCCGCACGCGCATCGTCCGCCTCGAGAGCGACGAGCCGCTCGATGACGCGATCGAGCGCCACGGGCACGTGCCGCTTCCACCGTACATCGAGCGGCCCGACGCGGCCGAAGACGCGGAGCGCTACCAGACGGTGTTCGCGCGAGAGAAAGGCTCCGTCGCCGCGCCGACGGCGGGATTGCATTTCACTCCCGAGCTGCTGGCGTCGCTCGAGCGTCGCGGCGTCGCGACGGCGGAGATCCTCCTTCACGTCGGCGCCGGCACGTTCAAGCCCGTCGAGGTGGAGGATCCGGCCGCGCACGTCATGCACGAAGAGTGGTATCGCGTGACGGCGGACGCGGCTCGCGCGATCAACGAGCGCCGCGCGGCGGGCGGCCGCGCGTGGGCCGTCGGCACGACCACGGTGCGCACGCTCGAGACGGTCGCGGGGGACGACGACCGGATCCGCGACGGCGCGGGCGAGACGCGGATCTTCATTCGCCCCGGACATCGCTTTCGCGCCGTCGACCGAATGGTGACCAACTTTCACCTGCCCCGCTCGACGCTGATCATGCTCGTCGCCGCGTTCGCCGGCTACGAGCTGACGATGCGGGCGTACCGGGAAGCGGTCGCGGCGCGATACCGGTTCTATTCCTACGGCGACGCGATGGCGATCATCTAGCGTCGTCGCCCTCAACTCACGAACGAGCACACTTGTCCGGCTTCGGCTTCTCGATCGATCACGAGGACGGCGCGGCGCGCGTCGGCGTCTTCCGCACGCCTCACGGGCCCGTCGATACGCCCGCCTTCATGGCGGTCGGCACGCTCGCGACGGTCAAGGCGCTCGACCCCGACGATCTCCGCGCCATGGGCGCGCAGATGATCCTCGGCAACGCCTACCATCTACACCTGCGTCCCGGCGACGAGATCGTTCGCGAGATGGGCGGGTTGCACGCGTTCATGGGCTGGGACGGGCCCATTCTCACCGATTCCGGCGGCTTTCAAGTCTTCTCATTGGAGGGACTTCGCACGGTCTCGGAAGACGGCGTCGAGTTCCGCAGCCACATCGACGGATCGCTGCGCGCCTTCACGCCGGAATCCGTCATGCGGATCGAGCGCAACCTCGGCGCTGACGTGATCATGCAGTTCGACCACGTCATACCCGGCCAGAGCGACGAGTCCGCCGCGCGCGACGCCAGCGAGCGCAGCCTCCGCTGGCTCGCGCGATGCGCCGCCGCGGTCGCGAGCTGGCCGGGGGAGCCACCGCGAGACCAGGCGCTGTTTCCGATCGTCCAGGGCGGAATCCACGAGTCGCTGCGGCGAGCCGCCGCACGATCGATTCGCGATTCGGGCGACTGGGTCGGCTACGGCATCGGCGGACTCTCCGTCGGCGAGGCGAAGCCGGACATGTACCGCATCCTCGACGTCGTCGACGGCGAGCTGCCGCGTGAACGGCCGCGCTATTTGATGGGGGTCGGCTTTCCGGAGGACCTCGTGGAGGGAGTGCGGCGCGGCGTCGACCTCTTCGATTGCGTCGCGCCGACGAGGATGGGGCGGAACGGCGCGGCCTTCACACGCGACGGCCGGCTCAACATCAAGCGGGCCGAATTCCGCGTCGACAAACGACCGCTCGACGAGGAATGCGACTGCTCGGCGTGCCGACGATTCTCACGCGCGTACATCCGCCATCTGTTTACCGCGGACGAGATCCTCGGGCTTCGCCTGCTTTCCCTGCACAATGTACATTTCCTGGTTCGTCTCATGCGCGACGCGCGCGACGCGATCCGCGGGAAGACGCTCGGCGCGTGGAGCGAGGACTGGCTCGCGCGCTATCTCTCAAGACCGGTGACCTCGGAATGACCACGCTCGATCTGCCGATGGCGTTCGCCGCCGCCCTCCAGGCCGCGCCAAGCGGCGGCGGTGGATCCTACACGCCGTTCCTGTTCGAGATCGCGGCCTTCGCCGCGATCTTCTACTTCATCATCCTGCGGCCGCAGCAGAAGCAGCGGCGCGAGCACGAGACGTCGCTCAAGTCGCTCAAGAAGGGCGACGAGATCGTCACCGCGGGCGGCATCGTCGGCGAAGTGATTCACATCCGCGAGACGTCCAAGGACGGCGGCGCGAATCGTCTGGACGACCGCGTCACCATCAAGTCGGGCGAGTCCCGAATCGTCGTCGAGCGCGGACGGATCGCGCGCATCGTCGGTGCCTCCGCCGCCACCCCCTCGAGCACCCCCTCGCAGTCGTCGTGAGCATTCTCGACATTCGGGTCCTTGGCGACCCGGTGCTGCGCGAGGAAACGAAGCCCGTCGCCGTCGTCACCGATGAGCTGCGCGAGCTGGTCAAGAACATGTTCGAGACGATGGACGTCGCCAAAGGCATCGGACTCGCCGCGCCGCAGGTCGGGCGCACCGAGCGCGTGGCCGTCATCGGCGTGGACACGGACCGCTTCACGATCATCAACCCGGAGATCGTCGAATCCGACGCGAGAAGCGCGAAGGCGGAAGAAGGCTGCCTGTCGATCCCCGACGTCTACGGCGATGTCGAGCGGCCGGCGCGGGTCAAAGTGCGCGCGATGGGACTCGACGGACAGACGTTCGAAGTGGAAGCGGGCGAGCTCCTCGCGCGCTGCCTCCAACACGAGATCGATCACCTGCACGGCAAGTTGTTCGTCGACTATTTGAGCATTCTGAAGCGGCGGTCGGCGATGGCGCGTTGGGCGAAGGAAAAGGACAAGTACCCGGGATTCGTCAGAAAACTGGAAATCGACCCGTCGCGGAACCACGAGCACCCCGACGAGGAGCTGTGAGTGCGCGTGCTCTTCTGGGGCACGCCCGATTTTTCGCTGCCGCCGCTGCGCGCGCTGCTCGGCGAGGGATTCGAGGTCGTCGGCGTCGTCACCCAACCCGACCGTCCCGTCGGCCGGTCGCGGTCGATCCTCGAGCCGCCGCCGGTAAAGCGTGTCGCGGCCGCCGAAGCGATTCCCGTTTTCCAGCCGGAGCGGCCACGGGGCGATGAATTCCTCGCGCAGTTGCGCGAGCTCTCCCCGGACATCTCCGTCGTCGTCGCATACGGACACATCCTTTCGCAAACGATCATCGATCTGCCGACGCGCGGAACGATCAACATCCACGCGTCGCTGCTGCCACTCCTCAGGGGAGCGGCTCCCATCGAGGCGACGATTCGCGAAGGGCACGCCGAAACCGGCGTCACGATCATGCGAATGGTGAAGGCGCTCGACGCCGGGCCGTCGATCCTTCAAGTCCGCACGCCGGTCGCCGACGACGAGACGGCCGGCGAGTTGCGCCTGCGACTCGCCGAGCTCGGCGCGCTGGCCTTGATCGAGGCGCTCGCGCTCATCGAATTGGGCCGAGCCGCGGAGACACCGCAGGACGAAACCAAGGCCACCTACGCGCCCAAGATCGACCGCGCGATGGCGCGCATCGACTGGACCACCGACGCCGCGACGGTTGCACGACTGATACGCGCCTTGGACCCGCGCCCGGGTGCTTACGCGGTGCGCTCATCAGGCGAGGCCAACCGGGCGGGCGGCGGGGAGGTCAAGCTGTTCGGCGCCCGTGTCTCGCCTCGAACGTCGGACCGGCAGCCCGGCGAGGTCCTCGCCATCGACGACCAGGGACTCACCGTCGCCTGCGGCGACGGCCCGGGAGGGGGAAGCGTGCAGATTGCAAGCGTGCAGCCCGCCGGTAAGCGGCCGATGTCGCCTCGGGAGTGGGCGCGCGGCAGGGGCATCGCGGTCGGCGAGAGGCTATCTTAGACACCATGCCTGACGCAGATCAGGACCGGTCGTCCGCCGGCGGTATCGGAGGAGGCAGTGTTCTCGCAGTTCACGCGGACGAAGTCGGCGCGCACGCAATGTCGCACAACGCCCTACGCAAGCCTGCGTCGCCGAGCGTGACGGACGCGCGGCGCGCCGCGGCCGAGGTGTGTACGGATCTTCGAGCCGGCGAGTTGCTCGACCTCGCCTTCGACCGCCGCACGACGCGCCTCGACGGACGCGATCGGCGCTGGGCGCGCGAACTGCTCTACGGCATGCTGCGCCGGCGCGCGTGGATCGACGCGCACCTCGACGCGCGCGTGCGCGGCGGCATCGCGCGACTCGACGCGGATCTCCTCGATCTTCTTCGACTCGGCGCGGCGCAGCTACTGTACATGGAAAGCGTCCCCGCGTACGCGGCGATCGCGCAGACCGTCGAGCTGGCGAAGCAGCGCCACGGGATCGGCGCGAGCAAGCTCGCGAATGCCGTGCTTCGTCGTCTCGATCGCGAACACGAAGCGCTGTCGCTTCCCGTTTTGACGGAGATGCCAAGCGCGCTCGCGCTGTCCGGCTCGCACCCGCGGTGGCTCGTCGCGCGGTGGCTCGAGCGCTTCGGCGCCGACGAGACCCGCCGCTTGCTCGACGCGAACAACCGCGAGGCGCCGCTCATCGCGCGGCCGTACCACGTCGTGCGCGAGCAGCTGGAAGCCATGCTCGAGACGGCCGGAATCCGCGTCGACGACGCGCCGCTCGTTCGTGACAGCATTCTTCTGTCGAGCCCGGTTTCGTCACTCACTGAACTGGGCGCGTTTCGGCAGGGACTGTTTCACATCCAGGATCCGGCCTCAACGCTCGTCGCGCAGTACGCTTGCGCGCCGACCGGCGCCGTCGTCGCCGATCTCTGCGCCGCGCCGGGCGGTAAGTCGATCGAGATGTCGCGCGCTGCTTCACGGGTCTTCGCGAGCGACTTGTCGTTCGCGCGCCTGCAGCGCGTGCTCGACAACGCGCATCGCCTCGAGATTCCGACGCTTGGCGCGTACGTCGCCGACGCGCGGAACCCGGCGATCCGGCCGGTAGACTTGGTGCTCGTCGACGTGCCGTGCACGGGCACGGGGACGTTCCGCCGGCACCCCGACGCGCGCTGGCGGCTCAAGATCTCCGACATCGCGGTCATGGCATCACTGCAGCGCTCGATTCTCCGCTCGGCGGCATCCGTCGTTCGCCCCGGAGGACTGCTCGTCTACAGCACGTGCTCGCTCGAACCCGAAGAGAACGACGAGCAGATCGACCGCTTCCTGTCCGAGCACCCCGGCTGGCGACTCGACCCTCCGCCCGAGGGCGTCGTGCCCGCTTCCGTGCTCGATCGCGGACGTCTTCGCGTGCTGCCTCAGGTGCACGGCGCGGACGGCGCGTTTGCCGCGCGATTGCGGAACGTCGGCGGCAACATCGGTGTCGAAGCTGGAGCGGGGACGGGGCAAGCCGAGTGAGCGTTCGGATCGTCCCGTCCATCCTCAGCGCGGATTTCGCGCGTCTGGGGGAACAAATTGCGACAGTGGTTGCGGGCGGCGCCGACGGGATTCATATCGACGTCATGGACGGGCGCTTCGTCCCCAACATCACGTACGGCGCGAAGGTGATCGAGACGGTACGCAAACTCACGACGCTGCCCTTGGACGTGCATCTCATGGTCGTCGAACCGGAGAAGTTTTTCGACGACTTCGCGTCGGCCGGCGCGACCGGCATGACCGTGCACACCGAGGTTTCGCCGCATTTGCACCGGCAGCTCGATCGCATTCGCGAGCTCGGATGCCGAGCCGGCGCGGCGATCAATCCGTCGACGCCGCTCAGCGCCGTGAGTGAAGTGCTCCCCGAGCTCGACCTGCTGCTCGTCATGACGGTGAACCCCGGCTATGGCGCGCAGCGCTTCATTTCGTACTCGGTGGACAAGGTGCGCCGCGCGCGCGCGATGCTCGCCGAAGCGCGCAGCAAGGCCGCGCTCGAGGTAGACGGCGGCATCGGACGCGACACGATTCACGCCGTGTGGGAAGCGGGCGCAGACACGTTCGTCGCCGGCAACGCGGTCTTCTGCGCGCCCGATCCGAAGGCGGAGATCGCCAAGCTCCGGGCGCTCTGCGGAGTGACCGTATGACCGCGCGCAAGCAGTGGACGATCGTCGGCCTCGTCGTCGTGGTGCTCGCGGCGGGGCTGGCCGTCGCGTCCAATGTTTTGCGCGAGCAGCTCTTTCCGGTCACCGAAGGCTCCGACGCTCCGAACTTCCGCGCGAAGGTGCTGGGCGAAAATCGCTACAAGACGCTCGCCGACTACAAGGGACAGGTCGTTCTGCTCAACATCTGGGCGACGTGGTGCGGTCCGTGCCAGGTGGAAATCCCAAGCCTGCAGAAGCTTTATCAAGCATACGGCGACAAGGGACTCAAGCTCGTGGCTGTCAGCATCGACGACTACGTCGGCGAAGACTCGATTCGCGCTTTCGCCAAACATTTCGGCGTGACCTTCGAGGTTCTGCACGACTCGACGCACTCGATCGAGCGCGCCTATCAGGCCACGGGCTATCCGGAGACGTTCATCATTGGACGCGAGGGATCGATCCGCCGGAAGTGGATCGGACCGGACGACTGGAACTCGACCGGCAACCGCGCGCTGATCGCGCAGCTGCTCGGCTTGCAAGAACCCAAGACCGTCGCGAACGGCGGCGATCGCTGAACGGGAGGCGCGCGCTCGATGTCCGACGTCGCGCCAGGTAACTCATCGTCGCGGACGTCCGGCTCGCTGCAACGCCGCGTCACGGCCGCGTTCACGCAGCAGCTTGGCCTCAAGGGAATGGCGGTGCTCGTCTCCGTCGTCCTCTGGTTCGTCGTGAACGCGAAAGAACCGCAGATCGCGCTCGTGGCGGTGCGATTCTCACCGCAACTCGACAGCTCGCTCGTGCTGCGTGATCCCGTGCCCAATTTGCAAGCGCTCGTCGCCGGCTCGCCCAAGGAGCTCATCAAGCTCACGTCGAACCCGCCGGCCATTCGCCGGCCGATCGGCGCGGATTCGCCGGACACCGTCGTCGTCGACCTGCGTCCCGACGACGTGACGCTGCCCGACGGCGTGGACGCTGTCGTGCGCGACGTCGAGCCGCGCAGCATCACACTCCGCTTCGAGTCCACCGCGAGCCGCAGAGTGCCGATCGTCTCGGCGCTGTCGGTGAACGCGACCGGCGTCGTGGGCCCGATCGCGACGCGATTCGATCCGGAGAGCGTGCAGGTCTCGGGGCCGCGCCAGCGGGTCGCGCAGGTGCGCGCGGTGCAGACGATCAAGGCCGTCATCACTTTCCCGGACTCGGTGCCGCACTTGGTCGACGTCGACACGACCGGTTTCGGCACTCTGCGCGTGAAGCCGTCGCAGGTGAAGGTTCTGATCGTGGGCCCGATGCCCATACCGCCCGTCGTGCCGGCGACGCCGCACAAGTGATGCGAGTCCTCGGAATCGAAACGTCGTGCGACGAGACGTCGGCGGCGGTCCTCGAGGGCGCCGGCGACGACGCGCGCATCCGTTCCCTCGTGATCCTCTCGCAAGACGTGCATCGAATATTTGGCGGCGTCGTACCGGAGATCGCGTCACGCGCGCACCTCACGGCGATCGTGCCTGTCGTCGAGCAAGCCCTTGCCGACTCGGGCATGGGCTCGAACGACGTTGACGCCGTCGCGGTGACCAACGCACCAGGCCTCGTCGGTGCGCTCTTGGTCGGCGTGGCCTTCGGCAAGGCGTTCGCGTTCGCGCGGCGCGTTCCGGTGATCGGCGTGCACCACATGGAAGGACATCTCTTCGCGACGGCGCTCGAAAACGCCGCCGCGGTTCCACCGTTTACCGCGTTGCTCGTCTCCGGCGGACACACGCTGCTCATCGACGTCGAGGCGTGGGGCCGCTACCGATTGCTCGGCCGCACGCGCGACGACGCGGCCGGCGAAGCGTTCGACAAGGTTGCCAAGCTTCTCGGGCTCCCCTATCCTGGGGGACCTCACGTCGAGCGCATCGCGGCGCTCGCCACGACTTCACGCGCCAACGATGGTGGCGGGACGGGCGGCGCGTTACGGTTCGCGAGGCCGATGTTGCGTCGCGACCAACGTCCCGGGGACGCCGAGTATTATGACGTGTCGTTCAGCGGGCTCAAGACCGCCGTGCTCAACGCCGTGAAATCGTCGCCACCCGCGTCCGAGGCGGAGCGCGCGCCGATCGCGCGGGCGTTTCAGGATGCCGTCGTCGACACGCTCGTCCAGAAGACGGCGCGCGCGGCGACGGCCTATGGACGGCGCCGCGTGGTGCTCGGCGGCGGCGTGGCGTGCAACGGCGCGCTCGTCGCCGCGATGCGGGAACGTTTCGCCCGCGACGGTGTCGATGTGTTCGCCCCGACTCCGCGTCTCGCGACGGACAACGCCGCGATGATCGCGCGCGCGGGCCTCTTCCATCTCGAGCGCGGCGAACGCTCGGGACTCGACCTCAACGCGTTCGCCGCTTCGCCCATTCCCGGACTCGTCGCCGCATGATTTCGAACTTCATGATCCGCGCCGCCGGACCGTACATCCATCATCCGTTCACGTTCAGCGTGTTCGGATTTTCGTTCACCGGCTTCGGGATCGCGGTGCTGCTCGCGTTTCTCATCGCGCAGATGGTCTCCGAGCGCGAGCTGGCGCGCCGCGGGCGCGACAAGGAATCCGCGGCGGTGAGCGACGTTCTGTTCGCCGCGCTCCTCGGCACGCTGATCGGCGCGAAGCTCTACTACGTGGTCGTCGTCACGCACAACTGGCGCGACCTGCTCGGCCGCGGGGGATTCGTCTTCTGGGGCGGCTTCATCGGCGCCGTCGCGCTCTGCGCGGCGACGATCCGCTACAAAAAGCTGTCGTTTGTCCGCTTCGCCGACGTCGCGGGGATCGCGATCGCCGCGGGTTACGCCGTCGGACGCACGGGCTGTTGGGCCGTCGGCGACGACTACGGCCGGCCGTACACCGGCCCGCTCGCCGTCGCGTTCCCCGAAGGCACGCCGCCGTCGACGGCGTTCGAGATGCAGCGCGTATTCAACACGCCGATCCAGCCCGGCACCGACCCGTCGACAGTCTTGTCGGTCTATCCGACGCAACTTCTCGAGGTCGCGCTGGGCATGATCATGTTCGGCATCCTCTGGCGCCTACGCAATCACAAGCACGCCGAGGGCTGGCTCTTCGGCGTCTACTGCGTGCTGGCCGGCCTCGAGCGATTCGTCGTCGAGTTCCTGCGCGCCAAGGACGACCGCTTCTCGTGGGCATTCGGGTTGAGCATGGCTCAGCTGATCGCTCTAGCGATCACTCTGGTCGGGGTCCTGATCATGACCGCCCGCTCTCGGACCGGGGTCGGCCGGCCGGGCATCAGCGAGGTTCCGGTGCCTGCGTGAAGTGACGCGGCGTAGGTCTCTTTTGGAGTAAGCTCCGCGCGCCGCGTGGAGCTTACTGATTGGAACGGCAACAGCTTTCTTGAACTGCAACAGGATTTCGCGGATTACCGCGGATTTGCGCGGAAACGACAGCAGCAAGGCTCTTTTATACCGCAACAAGAGCGTTTGCTCTTGCCGCGAAGTCCGGGTTAATCCGCGAAATCTGCAGTTCAGAGCGACGTACAGGCAGGACTAGCCAAAATGAACGCCCCCGGAGCGCGCGAAACCGCGCCGGCAAAACGAACAACTACTCGCGCGGCACTCCGCTACGATCGCGCTCGAGGGATGCGACGCGGGAGGTGAGGCGCTCGACTTGGGCGGTGAGTGACGCGATGTCGGCGACGACTTCGCCGGCGGGCGCGGCCTCGCGCGGCACGGTGGGGAGCGCGACGGAGCGCTTCGGCCAGAACGTCTTGGCGACGGCGAAGACGAACAAACCGAGCAGCACGAGCTGCGCGAGCACCGTCTCCCAGGTCGGATAGAAGCCGAGCCACTCGATCGTCGGAAAGCCGCGCAGCACGTTGATCGGAATGACGCCGCCTTCCTGCAGCTCGTGCACGCCCTTCCCCACGAAGACGAACGCCATGTAGTAGAGCAGAACGCTCGTCACGCTGAAGAACGGGCGCAGCGGAATCTTGACGCCGAAGCGATAGAACAGCGTGAAGATGACGACGAGCGCCGCGGCGCCGGCGAGGAGTCCGAGGCCGATGGGCAGCGCGACGTTCGAGCCTTCATTGAACAGCGCCTGGTAGAACAGCGCCGTCTCGGCGCCCTCGCGATACACGGCGAGGAACGCGACGAACGCGAGCGCGCGCCCGCCGCCGTGCTCCAGGGCGCTCGTGACCTTCTCGCGGATGAACGCCTGCCACTTGGCCGCTTCGACGCGCGAGATCAGCCAATAGCTCACCGAGAACAACACGGCCACGGCAAGCAGCAGCGTGCCCCCTTCTATGATCTCCTGGGTCGCCGGCAGCGCGCGAAGCGTGGTGCGCAGTACGATCGCCGTCAGTCCGCTCGCCAGCAGGCCAAGCACGATCCCCCACCAGATCGACCGCAGCCGCTCGCGGTGCCCCGTCTTGAGCAGGAACGCCACGACCGCGCCGATCACGAGGATCGCCTCGAACCCTTCGCGGACGATGATGAGGAAGCTCTGAAGGAACGCCTCCGACCCGCTGCCGGGCGGTTGTGTGAGCTCGACGACGCGCTCCATGTTCACGTCGATCGCGTCGCGCGCGTGCTCGGCGCCCTCGATGTCGTTCGCCTGGATCGACGCCTTGAAGTCGCCGAACAGCTTCTCCATCGACGCGACGACGCCCGGATTGCGCGCCCGCGCCGGCGTTTCGATCGGTTCGAACGCGAGGTACGCGTCGAACGCGCGATCGCCCGCGTCCACCCACCGGCCGTTGCGCGCCGCGGTCAATGACTGGTCGAGCAGCGAGATGGAGACCTTCGACGCCGCGGCCGGGCTCGAAGCGCTCGCGGCCTGCCCGCTGTCGCTCTGCGCCGCCGCGGCGATGGTTCGCTGGCGGCTGGGCAGCGTCCGGATGTACGCGACGACGCTCTGCACCTGCTTGTCGGTGAACCCTGAAGCGGGGGGCATCGGCGTGCCTGGAAGTCCGGCGCGAACGGCGGCCGCCAACTGTGAGTCGCTGCGCTCGACCTGCCACGCGAACGATCCCAACTCGCTCGGCGCTTTGCTCAAGGTCCTCGCCATCGCGCCGTCGCCGAGCCCGGCGGAGCCGTGGCACTCGACGCACCCCTGCGCGTACAGACCCTCGCCTTCGGCCACCTGCTGCGGCGATGCGTGCAGCGATCCAATGTACGCGACGATGTTCCAGCGCTGTTCGGCGGTGAGCTGCGGCGAGAACGACGGCATCGCGGTGCCGGTCACACCCACGGAGATCTTGCGGAACATCATCGCCGGCGCGACGTCGGCAACCGTGGTCGCGTTGCCAATGGCCGGCGGCTTGGGATTGATCGTCGCCGCCGCGGGTCCGTCTCCCATCCCGCGCGGCCCGTGACACGACGCGCAATTCGCGGCGAAGAGTTTCTCGCCGGCTCCGATGTCGAGCGGGCGAGCCGGAAGTTCGAGCGCGGCTTCGCTGCCGAGCGAAGACGCGAAGCGGTTGGCCAGCGCGTTCAGCTCCGAAGGCGGACGCCTCGCCGTGACGGCGAGGATGATCGAATCGAGCAGCGGTGTCGCGGTGGCGAGTCGATCGCTTGGCAGACGCGACATGGCCGCTCGCGCATCGCGCAGAAATCCGACGGTTTCGTCGTATTCGTCGCGCGACGTCAGCCGCCCCTTCTGGTCAACGCCCTTGCCGTATTCCTCGACGGCCACGCTCACGATGTTCGCGACCCGCTGGGTCGGGCGCTCCTGCTGCGCGCCGAGGGCGCGTGCGCCGAGCGCGGCGGACATCGTAAGGGCCGCCCCGGTCAACAACCCCGACGCGGCCCGGCCAAAGTTGATTCCGAGCCTCATTGCCGACTGAATATATCGGGATTCCGGAAGGGCGTGTAGACCACGAAATACAAATCGTTTAGGTGGCTTTCCGCAGTCAGGGTTTTGCCGTCACCCCACCCCGTTCACCCGTCGGCGGAACGCTCCAAGATCACCACGGCGACTGCGGTGGCCGAGCTGTGGGTGAGCGACACATGGACCCGCTCGGCCCCAAGCTCGGCGAGGCGCTCCGCCGCGCGGCCGTAGAAGCGGAGCTCGGGCGATCCGTCGTCCCGGCTCACGACCTCGACGTCGCGCCAGCCGATGCCCCGCGCCAACTCGTTTCCTGAAAGCGCCTTGTAGGCCGCCTCCTTGGCCGCCAGACGCACCGCCATGTGCTGCGCGGGCTGCGGCTTCGTCGCGAGATAGGCGCGCTCGACGTCGCCGAACAATCGCTCGAGCATTCGCTCGGGCTTGTCGGCGAACATTCGCTCGGCGCGCGAGATGTCCACGGCGTCGATGCCGAGGCCGACGATCATGAACGAGCGCGCGGAGCAGGGGGAGAAGCAACGCGGCTCGCCGACGCGTGCGCCGCGTCGAGCGCTTCGTCGAGCGCGACCCACACGCGGTCGGCCGCTTCGAAGACGTTGCGGAGCGAGAGCGCCCACGTGCGCCAGATGCGGATTTCGTCGGCATGCGCTTGCGCCTCTGACGCGCGTTCGCCGAGCGCGCGAAGCGCGGCTTGGAGGGGCTCCGTCGAATCCACCAACTCAGCTTCCAGCGCTCGCCGCGCGGGTCCGTTCTGCGCGAAACGTTCGTTGGCGAATTTCCGCAGAGCCTCATCGACGGCGCGGGTCAGCGTCGCGGTCTCGAACGCGGCGATCGTCTCGACGGCCGACGAGGTCTTCGATGCCGCGCGGCGCGCGTCGACGAGCGGCGCGAAGAACTTTTGTTGATCGGCGGCCGCGTTCGGGCGCCGTCCCCGCTGGCCGCGGCGCGAGCCGAACGTCCGCAGCGTTCGCGTCAGTTCCGGAAGCACGAAGCATCGCGCCACGATCTCCTGGTGCAGCTTCGCGGCGTCTCCACTCGTCAGCGCGACCTGACGCCCGTCGCGCACCGACACGACCACCTCGTCGCCTTCGATCGCGAGACCGTCGATTGCCGAAATCGGTATGCGGAGCAAGCGCTCGGCGCCGCTCGGCCTCGCGATGACCGTGAGCACGTCGTCGTCGACCGTGGCGGTGGCCTCGCCCAGGTCGGCGCGACCCACGCGCGCGGCATTCACCGCGATCGTTCCCCTCGGCGTCTCGGCCATGTCGGAAAATGTACTTGCCGGGTGGGTCACTCAGCCGCCGACGATGGTCCGGACGACCGCGTTCGTGTCGGAGAGGTCTTCGAACGCTTCGTCCGCGCCGAAGCCGCGGAGCTCGTCCACCGAGTAGTAGCCTGTCGCGACGCCGATGGTGAGCGCGCCTACCGCCCGCCCGCACTCGACATCGGCCGGCGTGTCGCCGATGACCACGACGTCATTGCCTTCCATGGTGAACCCGAGCTCGTCGCGCGCCCGGCGTTGAGCGACTGCCGGGAGCTCGACGCGAAGCTCGTGGTCCGAGCCATAGGCACCCACGCGAAAACGGTCCGGATCGAGGCCGCCGGCGCGAAGCTTGGCCGCCGCGCCCGCCGCGAGATTTCCCGTGACGAGTCCGAGAACGATGTCCGCCCGCTCCTCGAGCGCGTCGAGCAGATCTGCCACGCCGGGCATCAGCCGGACGGCGGTCGACGGTTGATCGAGCTCTTCGTGCAGAAAATCGACGTAGCGGTCCAGCAAGAGAGCCATGCGCGCGTCGATGTGGTCGTCGGCGTGGCCTTCCATGCGCATCAGCTCGCGGACGATCTGCGGATCGGTCTTTCCGTCGAACCGGTGCTCGAGTCGTCCGGGCGCGCCGAATACTTCGGCGAGCGCGCGGTGCACGGCGCGCTTTCCAGCGCCGCTCGTGAGCAGGATCGTTCCGTCGATGTCGAAGAGAACGAGCTTCACGTATCGACTGGGACGCGCGTGAGGAGCAAACCGCCGACGATGCAACCGGTGCCGACCCCTTGCCACCACGTCGGTTGTTCGCCGAGCAGCCACCACGCCATGAGCACCGCGACGACCGGCTGCAAGTTGGAGTACATCGCCGTTCGCGTCGGTCCGATCACGCGCACTCCGCGGTACCAGAACAGGTAGGCGACGACGAGCGCGAAGATTCCGCTGTAGAGAATCGCCGACCATCCCTTCACGGGAAGTTGCGCCCAATTCGTCGCGGCGATCCGAGTGAACGCGAGCAGAAACAACGGAACCGCGCCGCCGACCATCGTGAAGGCGGCTACGTGCAGCCCGGAGAGATGCTCGGTGTACGGCTTGAGCAACACCGTGTAGAACGCCCAGCAGAGCGATCCAAGCAGCACGAGCAAATCGCCGATGATCGTCGCGTCGCCCGCGGTGCCGTTCGTCGTGCCGAGGACGACGAACGCGATGCCGCCGATCGACATGACGATGCCCATCACTCCGCGCCTGTTGATCCGCTCGACACCGAGCATGCGGCCGACGATCGCGATGAACGCCGGCGACGCGGCGATGACGAGCCCGGCGTCGCTGGCGCGCGTCCGCGCGACGCCTTCGACGAAGAAGACCTGGTACACGCCGTTCCCCAGCACGCCGAGCGCGAGCAGGATCGCGATCTCCCGGGCGGGCGGGAGCGGCGCTCGGCTCGCCATTGCGATCGCGAAAAGCAGCATGCCGGCGAGCAGAACGCGAACGCCGTTGTAGGCGAGCGGGTCGATGAGCGACGTCCCGAACTTCACGACCGAGAAGTTCACGCCCCAGATGATCGCGACGAGCACGAGCGATGCATCCGTGAGCCACACGCCGCCGCCCGGCCGCGCCGTGTCGGCGCGTCCGGGCAATATCGATTCTGTCGCGGCGTCGCCTGCGCTAGAGCCCATGTCAAGAAAACTAGGCGTGCGGGCTTTGGCCTGTCTATGTTGTTGAATGCGCGTTGCGTTCGCCCTATTCGCCGATGCGGCGAATCTCTCGCAAGAAGGAAAGCTCAACGTCCTGGGCGTGTTCGACGCGCTGCAGGTCGCGGCGCTGCCGGCCGTCCATCCGCGGGCGAATCTCGTCGTCCACATGAAGGGGAGCGGGGCCGACGTCGGCGCGCATACGGTCTCCTTCCGCTGGCTCAGCCCCAACGGAGCGGAGCTCTGGCGAAGCCAGGGCGACCTCAACGTCGGCCCGCCGCCGCCGGGCGTCCTCGAGATGGACTTGCCTCTCATCGCCCAATTCGACCTGCCGATGGACTCCCCGGGCGGCTATACGATGGCGATCGCGGTCGACGACCAACCGACGATCGACGTCGGCGTGCAGGTTCGCTCGTCGACTCCGCTCGTGGCGAACGGCTTGGTCAGTTAGACTACGCGTCGCGCGAACAGAAAGCGCTTTCGCATCAGCACGGCGTACGCGTCTTTCCGATCGGAGAGGCGCTCGATGGAATAACCGCCGCGCCCCAGTCCGAGATGGACCATCCGTTTTTCGCCTGCCGCGATGCCGACATGGGTGACGCGCTTGTCCTCGCGATCCGAGAAGAAAAGCAGATCGGCGGTCTCGAGGGCCGTGGGATCCGTGCCCGCGTCGTCTCCGATCTGCGCCTGTTGTGAGGCGTCGCGCGGGAGTTGCTTGCCGTGCAACGCGAACACGGTTTGCACGAAACCCGAACAGTCCGCGCCCCACGGGGTGACGCCGCCCCACAGATAGCTCGTACCGGCGAAGAACGTCTGCGCGCTGGCCGCGATCGCGCTTGGCTCGAGCGGGAATCGCGCCGCGCGCCGCGTCGATTCGATCACCTCGCCAGACGTCAGCGTCTCATCTGGAGCGAGAAACGCCCGGAGCGGAAGCACACGGCTCACCCCGGAAGCGGTTTTCGTCGAACAGCCGAGTGAAACGCGCGTGATTCGACGGCTCTGCCGCGTGGTGGTGGCCGGCGCTTTGGCGAGGAACCCGCTGTGGATCCAGCCCTCGTATCCGTCGGTGCCGCGGACGCGCGCCCAGTCGGCTTCCTCCGCAAGAGCGTCGACGCGGTGGCCGGCGAGCTGCTGCGAGACCATCGCGCTCGAGATGCGCGGCTCGGCGTGCATCGGCGCGACGGGCGCGCGAATGATCGCGCCGTAGAGAACCGCGTCGCGGCGGTTGGACGACTCAGGCATGCGCGTCGGCGAGACCGGGTATTCCCTCGCGTCCGCGCGCGCAACGCACCGCTCGCTCGATCGCGTGCTCCAACGCGGCGACGGCGAGCGATTCGATGACGAGCGCCTCGACCCGTGAGACCTCGTCCTCGAACGGCGAGAGCGCGAACACGATGTCGCCGTCGAACGACGACCCGCTCGGCGTGATCCGGCGGAACATCGCGGCGCTCGCCGCGCGCGCGAGCTGGGTGAGCGTGTTCGACGAAAGCGGAACGCTCGCCGCCACGACGGCCAGCGTGGTGTTCTGCGCGCCGAGGTCATCGAACTTGCTCAACGATCGAATGTCGCCCGACGCGAGGACGCGGGGCGTGTCGGCGAATCCACCGCTCGGCCGCCGGGCGCCGGCGATGATCTGCCCTCGCTCGTCTCGCACGTCGCCGAACGCGTTTACGACGACCATCGCGCCGACGGACAGATCGTTCGACGCCGTCGATTCGATCGCGCAGCCGAAACCGCCCTTCATACACCACGCGGGGCCGGCGACCTTGCCGACCGTCGTCCCCGTCCCCGCGCCGACCGATCCCTCGGACACTCCTTCGCTGCGCGCCGTGTCGGCCGCGGCGTAGGCCATGTCCGCGGTCGGGCGCGCGTCGAACCGCCCGAGTGGCGCGAGGTCGAACACCACCGCCGCCGGGACGATCGGAACGACACCAGGCCCGACGGGATGTCCGCGGCCGCGCTCTTCCATCCATCGCATCACGCCGGAGGCCGCATCGAGACCGTACGCGGATCCGCCCGTGAGCAAAACGGCATCGACGCGTCCGTCGACATGATGATCCGCCGACGCCGCCGCGATCTCTCGGCTACCCGTCGCTCGACCCACGACGCAGACACCGGCGCGCAGCGGTTTCTTCACGCCGCGAATGACGGTCAACCCCGTGGCGCCGCGCTCGTCGCTCGCATGACCAATCGCGATGCCGAGGCGGCCGAAATCGACTGACGCGCTCACTGCACTCGCTTGGGCTGTTCCCCGCCGGTGCCGCCGGCGTCTCGCTTGGCCTGACACGCTTTGCAGCGAGTCACGCCGCGCAAGTCACACAGGATGCACAGGAAAGTGCCGCAATCCACGCACGGATAACCTTCCGACGCGCGCTCTTCGTGGCCGCACGCCCGGCAGGTCATTGCGTCGCGCTCTTTGATGCTCATGCTTTCAAGATAGCGCTGTCAACTCGGCTCGGCGGCGAGGACGACGGCCGCCAGCTCATCGAACAGGAAGGGCTTGCCGACCACCTCGCACCCCGTCGACTCCAACACTGCGCGCGCGGCGTCGCTCTGCGTATCGCCGGTCACGAACACGACTTTCGCCGGCGCACGCCCCTCCTTGTCCAACTGGCGCAGAATCGCGTCGCCGGTCGCGTCCGGGAGGCGAAGATCGAGCAGCAGCACGTCGTACGTCGCGTTGCGGGCACGGCTCAACCCTTCGGCGCCGCTCGCCGCTACGTCGACGACATGCCCCAACGAGCGAAAGAAGATGGACACGGCATGTCGTATCGCCTGCTCGTCGTCCACGACGAGCAACCGCTTCATTCCCGGCACGACGGCGACCGGCTCGCTGCCGCCGGTCGGCGTGGACGTCGGCGGTGCCGCGTAAGGCAACTCGATCTCGAACGTCGCGCCGGACCCCGGGCGGGACTCGACGCGAATCTTTCCGCCGTGCTCGCGTACGATTCCATCGGAGATCGAGAGACCCAACCCCGTTCCTTCTCCAACAGGCTTGGTCGTAAAAAACGGATTGAAGATTCGCGACAGATTCTCCGGCGGAACGCCGGGGCCCGAATCGGTCACCGACACGACGAGCTGGTCTCCGCGGCGCGACGTGCTGACCGTGATGCGCTTTTCGCCCGACCAGCTCGAGAGCGCGTGTTCCGCGTTGGTCACGAGGTTCAGCACCACTTGCTGGAGCTGAAAAGCGTCGGCCCACGTGAGCGGCAAGTCCGGATCGAGGCGCGCTTCGATCTCGACTTGCGCGGTGCGCAGCGCGTAGCGCCGAAGCTCGAGCGTGTCGTGCACGACGCGGTTCAGGTCGGCGATCGTGCGCTCGGGTTGATGTTGGCGCGCGAACGTCAGGAGGTTCGCGACGATCTTGGCGGCGCGCTTCGACTCCTGGTTGATCGCGTCGATCGCTTCTCGATCGGGCGGCGCGTCCGGCGGCGCCGCGAGCAGCAGCTGCGCGAACGCCATCACGCTCGCCAGTGGGTTGTTCAGCTCGTGCGCGACGCCGCTCACCAGCTCGCCGACCGCCGCCAGTTTTTCCTGTTGCACCAACTGTTCGGTGAGGCGCCGCTCGTCGGTGACGTCGCGGACGATGCCGAGCATGCCCGTCACGACTCCGCCCTCAGTGAGCGGCGTAACGGTCAATGAGCAGTGCCGCACTTCGCCGGACGCGTTCGCGTAACGGAGCTGGCCGCGCGGGAACTCGCCGGCGAGCGCCGCGCCAAGTGCGACCTGCGCTTCCGTCTGATCCCGCGGGTCGATCAGCGACATCACCGGCAGCCCGACCAACTCGCCGCGCCCCTTCCCCGTCGCTTCTTCGAGCGAACGGTTGACCGCGGTCAGCCGTCCCGCGGCATCCGCCGTGAAGATCGCATCCGATGCCGACTCGACCAGCTGCGTGTATCGGATTTCCGATCTCTCGAGCGCGCGGTCGCGCTCGCGCTCGTCGGTGATGTCGCGCGCGACACCGAGGATGCCGATGACCTGCGATCCGTGCCGGATCGGAGAGTTCGTCACCGACGCCAGTCGAGTGGTGCCGTCCGGTCGGACGAACAAGCACTGGTAGCCGCGCGCTTGACCGAGGAGCGCGGCCTTGAATTGCTCCTTCACCATCCCCGTGTCCGCGGACGAGACGAAAGGAAGCGGGCTGCGCGCCAACAGGTCGGCGCGGTCGCGGCCGAGAAGCTCGCACGTCGCGCCGTTCACCGACGTGAAGGCGCCGTGCGGATCGAGCGTGTAGATCGCGTCTGTCGCCGTCTCGAACAGGTTTCTGTATCGCGCCTCGGACTGCGCGACCGCTTCGCGCGCACGACGCTCGTCTTCGACCGCCTGACGGTACCGGTCGGCGGCGCCCTGAGCGTCCTCGTAGAGTCGCGCGTTCGTCACCGCGAGCGCGACCTGATCGGCGAGCCGCTCGAGAACGACGGCGTCGTCCTGAGAGAATGGACGCTCCCGGTTGATCACCGACAGAGCGCCGATTCCGCCGCTGCTCGAAAAGAGCGGAGCGATCAGGGCCCGCTCCACGTTCGCCGCGATGCGCGTCGGCGTGTACACGTCGGGAACGTCGGTACTGTTGTAGATGAGCGGCCGCCGCTCGATGATGGCTCGGCCCGTCAGGCTCGAACCGAGCGGCAGCGGCGCGCCGACGAGACACTCGCCAGCGCCGAGTCCGGCGACGACGACAAGCTGCTGGTCGCGTACGAGGCTGATCGTCGCGCCCTCGGCGTGGAGGAGCGCCATCGAATGGCGCAGCCCGAGCGTCAGCACGTCGTCCAGGCGAAGCGAGCCGCTCACCGCGCGTGCAATGTCGGAAAACGCCTCGCCGCGCACGCGCTGCCGCTCGCTTTCCGCGTAGAGCCGCGCGTTCTCGATGATCGACGCCACCTGCTGCGCGAATAGCTCGACGGTGCGGACGCGGTCCGCGGTCGGCGCGGCGCCGTCGAGCGGCTCGCCCAGTACCAGCGTACCCAGAGCCGCGCCGCCCGCGGCGCGCAACGGCACGAGAAGATCGTTCGACGCGAGGATGATCGAGTGGCTGATCCGACGGGCCACCTGATCGGCCGGCGGCATCACGAAGTCGTAGTGCGTCTCGACGCGGCCGTAGCCGATTCGCTTGATGGCGCTCTCGAGAATCGTGATGCGGTGCTCGAGCGAGCGAGCCCGTTCGACCTCGACGAGAGCTTCGTGGAGAAGAAAGAGCTGGTTGCGCTCGCGGAGCAGTCGCGCGACCGTCGCGAGCGGCGCTTGCTCCACCGCCCTCAGGCGGTGCGCGGGAGTGGGTAGGGGAGCCACCGCGTCAGCGCGGAACGAGCAGGCGAACCGCCAGCGGCTCGATGGTGGCATCGAACGGAGTCGTGCCCATCACGTCTCCGTCCGCCTGCCAAAGCCGCGGCGGATCCGTCTCGACTCGAATGTGTCTGCCCGCGACGTACAGCATGCACGGATCGTCCGCGAAGTCGCGGAAAACCATGCGGCGCACGATGCGCAGCGCGTCGCGCATCGAGTTCGGTGAAAAGAGGCAGGCGTCGAGCATCCCATCATCGGGGCGGATCTCCGGACCGAGCACCAGGCGCTCGCCGAGCACCGCGCCGACGTTGGCGATCATCACCATCGCGACGCGCCTCTCGTGAACCACACCATCGACCGTGATTCGGGCGGTAAAGAAGTCACCCCGACCCACGGTACGCAGCGCGGCGCGCGCGCCCATGATCGTATAGGCGAGTACACCCAATCGACGCTTGAGCCAGCCCGGCGTTTCAGCGATCATGGCCGCGTCGATCCCGACCCCCGCGGCCACTGAAAAGCCGCCGCCGGAGCTCAGCCGGCCGAGATCGACCCGCCGCTCCGTTCCGTCGAGGAGCGCGGGGACCGCCCGCGATACCGAAAGCGGTATTCCAAAGGCGCGCGCCACGAGATTCCCCGTGCCTCCCGCCAGCACGCCGACCGGGGTGTCGCTGGTGTGGGACGCGAGCGCGGCGGCGACTTCCATGACTGTCCCGTCTCCACCGACCACGAAAACGGCGTCATAGGCGTGGGCGTGGCTCGCCGCGAGCTCCGCCGCATGGCCCGGCCGTTCGGTGAAGACGAGGTCGCAGTCGATCGAACGTTGGATCAGCTCGCGCTGGGCGTGGCCGGCGAGCCGTCTTCCGCGTCGCGACGCCGGATTCGCGATGACAATCGCGCTCTTGATCAGAAGCGGAAGGTGTGGTGCAACGAGAAGCTGAAGTTCTGCGGCTGGGGCACGATGCCGATGATGCTCTGCCCGCCCGAGCAGGTTCGCGCGGTCGTCGACGGATCGACCGCGATCTGGGTCGAGAATTCCGGCTTGAAGCGGTACTCGACCTTGGCGCCGACGCCCGACAGCAGGTTCGATTGGGTGAACTGCGGATCGAACTGGCAGAGACCCGTGTTCAGGCTGAGGAACATCTTGTCGGCGAACTGCTTCTCGACGCCGACCGTGGCGCCGTAGAGGTACTGCTGGAAGCTGCTCGACGTCTGCCCCTGCAGTTGCTGCGTTCCGCTGCCGAGCTCGAATCGGAAGTCGACCCACGGCCCGACGAGCTGTCGCAGGTTGTTGGCCGCGTAAGCGCTGAGCGTAGGCCCGAAGAACTGCGCGAGGGCCTCGCTCTTTTGCGCGTTGAGCTCGAAGCCCGGTTGGCCGGTCACGAGGTAGCTCACGAGGTCCGATTGCGAGATCGCGTAGTCGGCGTTGCTGGTGAAGGTGATCTCCGGATACGGGATCAACGGTCCGCGTAAATGGACGATCACGCCGAGGTCTCGATCGCGATACTGCTTCACGTTGTACTGGCCGGCGATGTCCAGCGTCGGATTCTCCGCGTCACCCGTGAAGTTCACGGTGCCGTCGGACAGAACGTCGAATTGACGCTGGGCCAGACCGAGGTCGAGCGTGTAGCTGCCGCCGATCGTTCGCAGCGTGCCCTCGAGTCCGAACTTCGGAATCAGCTGATTGGTCGAAGCGAGCATCCGGCTCGCGCGCGCCGTCGATTTCACGACATTCAACGATCCGGCCAGACGGACGTCCGCTTCTTTCGATTTGAGGCGGACGTCGCTGCCGAGTGCAACCGTTAAGTTGGGGTCCAGATTCTGGGCCAGTATCGATAGCCCGGCGCGTCCGCCGACCACGGTTTCGGGATTGAAGTCCGTGATCAGCTCCTCGTTAGTCTGGACCTTGCGCGCGAGGTCCCGGTCGGCGAGGAAGATCGCGCTCCGGTCGACCTGAAGCGCCCCAGTGAGCCTGGCCGAATTCAAACTCCCGGCGATTCGAATCGAGTCGAGGCCCAGACCAGTGTCAGTGAGGTACACGTCGGCGACGCTGCGCTTGTTGAATGCATGGAACTGCTTCAATCCGACCGCGATCCGGAACGACGGCGACGGGGCCGGCTTGAGCGGATCGGGCTTCGTGAGAAGGAAACGCGCGACGTTTTTGGCCCAGCCGTCCACCACGATCTGGCCACGCTCCATTCCCCGTTGCACCGCCGGAGAGAAGGCGCTGCACTTGGAAAGCGACAGACTGTCCCCTGCCGTGAGGTCGCCCGCGCCCGACAACGAGCACTGTATGTCCGTGAGTTGAACGCCGAGCTGCTGTAGCGTCGCGGATCCGTTTTGGATGGCCACGCCTCTCACGCAACCCAAGACGGCGGACCCGCACATGACGGTGTCTCTGAAAACCGGCACGCTCGGCGTTCCGCCGATGATGATCGCTCCGCGCAACGTCCCGGTGACCTGATTGAACGACCGTGACGCGAGCTGCACGATCGACAGATCCGTCGCCGGAACCTGGATCAGGCCGCTCATCGGAGCGTTTCGCATCTTGAGGCTGAACAGCTTGAAGTCGATCGGCAGCTTGAGGCCTAGCGTCAGCGTCGTTGCGCCCTTGCTCACGACCGCGAGGCTCACGTCTGCGTCTTGGTCGTGCAGTTGGCTGTTCAGCGTCAGTCGGTCCAGCGTCACACCGTTATGCCGCAAGCCGCTGATTTGCGCTTCGCCCGTGAGAGTCGGATGCTCGCGCGTCCCGCCCAGCGTCGCGTCCACCCGGCCCAGGCCGCCGACACTGTCCGCGAACTGTTCGATGACGCCAATGTCGTCCAGCGGAAGATTCACCGCACGCACGCGTCCGTTGACGTTCCCCGCGTTCGGCACGTCGCCGCTCAGTGCGACCGACGCGGTGTCCCGATTGCGCAGGATCAGTGAGTCTAACCGCGTGCCGACGCTATCACGTTGCAGCAGAGCGGGACCGGCGAGTCGCCACTCGTCCTTGCCGACAACCATGTCCAGCGAAGTGAGTCCCAGCGACCACGCGTTCTTGAGCAACGTCCAGGTTCCGCCCGCCACGCCGAGCGGCCCGTTGTGGCTCTGCGCGCCGACCGTGAAGCGCGCGTGCGAGGCATCTTCGGCGATCAGAGTTCCGCCGAGCGTGTCGAGCGCGACGCCGGCGAGCGTGAGCGAATCCGCGCTCAGCGTCAGCCGGCCGGAGGGCGCGTCTGGAAGGTTCGCGAGGTCGAAGCCCAACGTGACCGAACGGCTCCGGTCCTTGTTTCGGTACAACTGATTTCCGGTCAACGTGCCGGCGAGGCGAAGCGAGTCCATGCGGCCCTGCAAGAAGCCTCGAACCCTCAGGTCACCGGACAACGAATCCGGTGGGGCGGTCGAATCGGCAATCGAGACGTAGCGCCGCAGCCCGCCGAGCGAGTCGGCAGTGAACTGGAACGCGAGCGAATCCGCGCGTCCCTTCGGCAGACCGATCGATCCGCTCGCTTCCAACGTCCCGGCGCTCGTTTCGACCAGCAGGCTGTCGATGCGCATGCGCCCGTCACCGAACGTTGCGCGCGCGCGGGACGGATAGATCGTGATGCTGTCGAACGTCGTGCGCTCGATCGCGAGCCCCGCCGTGCCGGTGAGCAGCGTCGCGTTCTTACCGTTCACGTCCACCTCGTAATGCCCGCTGAACGCCCCCTTCGGGCCCTCGGCTTTCGCCAGCAGCCTTGACGGATTCAACGCGCTGAACTGTCCGTGTCCGCGCGCGCCGAGGCCGCCCACGGAATCGAGGTCGACGCGACCGTCGTAGCTGAACGTGCCCGCGTCGCCGGCGAGCGTCGTCGCGAGCGCCAGGTCGGGAGATTGCCCCTGAGCCTTGATCGGTCCGCTCATCAATCCGCGCAGGGAGTTCGGATACGAGCGCGCGAGCATCGTCAGCGACAACGGCCGCGCGTCGAGCGTCACGTCGTACGTCATGAACGGATCGCCGTACGTGATGCGGCCGTTCCCGGTCAAATGCGACGGTTCACCCGGCCCGTCCTGATGGTAGACGTCGGCGCCGGAGAAGCGGACGTCGAGCCACGACGAGTCGAGCGTCGCCGTGCCGTTCACGGTGCCGCCGAGTCGCGGAAACGCTGGGTAGAGATATTCGATCGAGCGCAGGTCCACCGACGTTGCGTTCACGTCGAAGTGATGAAACGCGGTGAACGCCGGGAAGAGGATGTCGAGCTCGCCCTTGCCGGTCGCATGCGAAGTCGCGCCCGGAACGTGAGCGTCGTGGAAAGTGACGTCCGACTGGTCGACGACGAAATGCGTAAGCGGGCCGCCGCGCCCCTTCACCGTTCCATAGAGTTGGCCGCGCCAATCCACCGGGAACGGCTTCTGGTTGATGTAGCGCACGAAATCGAAGTCGACCGGATCGCCTTTCAGATCGACGTTCCGCACGAGCAGGACCGGTGCACCGATGCCGAACCACATCGAGCCCGTGACGTGCGACCCCGTCGTCTTGACGTCCATGTTGCTCAACCGGAAATCCAGAATCTGCATGTTCTGCGGATCGTTCCGGATCGCGAGGTCGACGGATCCGCCGCCCGTCGTCGGCAGCGGAGGATAGACCCAATTCACGTCCTCGAGCGCGACCTGATTGCCGTGGATGATGATGTCGTAGCGCACCGGCAGGTCGCTTCCCCACCACACTTTGCCCGCGCCGCGCCCGCTCGACGCCGGTAGCTCGAAGTGCGGCGACTGAAACCAGACGGAGTCGCCTTGCAGCCGTACGTCGCCGACGACGTTGCGGTATTTGAAGGTCGGCTCGAGCTCGTCGGCCGAGAGCGTCGCGATCTTGAACTCCCGCCCGTACTTCACGTCGCTGTCCGGATCGGAGAGGCGGGCGTGAGAGATGAGACCATTGATGTTGCGCCACTCGTACAGCCGCCCATAGCCGTCGTACGTCTGGGTCACGGCTCTCGCGGGATTGGCGAGTGTGACGCGGATCACGCTGTCGCGGCGCGCCCCCTTCAACGAATCGTCGGGCTGCCAACGCATCGTCAGCAGAAAGGTCGCGTCGCGGAGCCTCACCGAGTCGGCGACGATGTAGTTGCCCCAGCCGCGCGTGGTCTCGTCTTTCTTCGCCGGCGCCGGCGACGGGGCGCTGGCGAAGATCTTCTTGAAGTTCCAGCTGTAGTCGTTGTGCTGGACGATGTGGACGTACGGATGCTCGATCGTCGCGCGGCGAATGAGCGCCCGCGCGTCGAAGATGTCGCGCGGATTGTAGTCGAGCGTGATCCGACCGGTGCTGAGGAACAGCTCCCCGCGCTCGTCGCGGATCGCGACGCTGTCGATCGTCAGCTGGTTGAGGAAGCTGCCGCTGAGGTGTCCGAGATAGACCTTTCCGCCCTTGATCCCCCGCTCGATCAACGGCTGGGCGAACGACCGCACGTACTCGCGCCCGCGGTACGTGCGCGTGAAGAAGAGCACCCCGGACACCGCGAGGAGCCCGAGGAAGACCAGGACGCCAGCCGCCACGAGGGCGACGAGACTGCGGCGCTTCATGCCTGAGTCAGAAGCTCGTTACGATCGAGAAGGTTTTCGTCAGCCGTTGAAAGAAGCTTGCTGGACGCGGCGGCGCGAATATCCCAGGGCACTTCGCCTGAGTCGCCTCACTGCCGCTTATCGTCACTGGGACGGGTGGCGCCCCGGGTGGCGTCACACATATGAGCGGCGCCGCCCCTGTGAGGGGATCGACCGGCGATGCGAAGTACACAGGCCCCTGCTGATTCGGGTAGGGATTGTACCCCAGATTGATCTGAATGGGGCCGATCGGCGACGAGATCCGGAACCCCAGCCCAGGCGTCACGAAGATGGGGCGCGCCAGGTGAAAATTGTTGACGTTGGGCACCTCGGTCCACACTTGGCCGCCGTCCACGAACGGAACGTATTGGAGTAGATCCGGGAAGAATGGATCGCGTATCCGCATTTCGACGTTGAAGACAAACATCGCGTTGCCGCCCAGCGGCTGGGGGCGGCTGACGCTCGCATTGGGATTCTTGAGCACGTACGCCAGCGTCTTCGAAGACCGGTCTGGTGCAACCGCGATCGTATCGATGTTGAACTGGTCCGAACCCACCAGATAGACGACCGGACCGAGGAGGTTCTGCCCGAAGCCGCGCACGCTGTTCGGTCCGCCGGCGAACAGGCGCTCCTGATAGGGCGGTAGTTTCGAGCCCGTCGTATCGTTCGTCGCCGAGATCAGTCCGCCGCTGATTCGCCCCGCCAACACCACGCGCTTCGAGAGCGATTTGTAGGCGGACATGTCGAGAGTGCCCTTGGCGAACTGCTGCGACGGATCCGACCCGATCACCGGCGCCGCGCCGCGCAGCTCGCCTCCGATGATGTAGCCGCTCTTCGGTTCTACCCGGTCGTCGACCCGAGTTCGTTGCAGCGAGACGCTCGCGATCGCGAGCCGCAACGTTCGCTCGAACTGGTCCTGCTCCTCCGTCGTGCATGCGAAGAATTCAGCGCAGAGCACCGCCGGCTGCGCTTGCGTCTTTCCATACTCCAGCGTGTAGCCGACGCGCAGGGGCATCCCTTCGCCGATGAGGCGGGTTGCCGATACGGCGCCGCCGACGTAGGTCGTCCGGAGATAGGCGAGATACTCGCCTCGCCGTTCGGTATACGCCGTGTAGGACGGAACCCAGTGCGTACCAAACAGCGTCGGCTGACTGACCGTCGCGCCGAGATAGTAGTTGACCTTCTTGCTCGCGAGACTGTCCTGGTCGAGATAAGGGCGATAGCAGAGGTTGCGGGTCGCCGGCGAGGCGAGCGGGCTGCCGTAACCGATTTTCGAGAGGCGCCCCGAGAGCTCCAGACGCCGCGCATCGTCCAGAAAATTCTTGTTGGTGTACTGCGCGTTGAACCGGAAGCAATCCAGCGTCGCCCACGCCTCGTCCTGGTCGTACTGGCGCATCAAGTCCTCGCGCAGGTTGACCTGGACGTCGGTGAGGGTGTCCGAGAGGCTGTCCTTCGCGGTGCGAGCGGCGGCCGGCGCGCTGCCGTCCGCGACCGCGGCGGTTTGACTCGTCGTGTCGATGCCGACGTGCTTGAACGTGCCGAGGTTGTAGAGGTTGCGCTGCGCGTTCACGAGCGCATCGTCGCTGTACCGGTCGCCAGACGAGAAGCCGAGCAGGTGACGCACGACGGCCGTGTCGATCTCGGGCGGTCCGCCGGACTGCGACGTGCTCTCGATCCGAATGGTGCCGAAGCGAGTGCGCACACCGGGCGCGACCTCGAGTCGGACCTCGGCCCGATGATCGTCCAAATGCGTGGTGAACTGCGGAAAGACCTGCGCGTTCGGATAGCCGGAGTTGTGGAGTCGCGAAACGATCGTCGTCATGTCCGACACCATGTTCAGCCGTCCGACCCGTTCACCGACCTTGAGCTGAAGGTCTTTGGTGAGCTTCGACGAATCGGGAATCGCGGAAAGTCCGGCGATCTCGAGCGAGTCGAGCAGCAGGGGCCGACCCTCGTTGATCCGAAAGGTCACGTCGACGACGCCGCGTCCGACGATCGTGACCGCGGTATCGACCTTCGTGTCGTAGAAACCGTTCGCTTTGTAGAAAAGCTTGATGGCGTCGGTGTCCGGTCCCAGTCCGTTGACGGGGTAGCAGCGCGCCGTGCCGATGATTCGAAAATGGCGCTTGGCGAACGACGACGCGGTGGTCACGACATAGGCCGACAGCGCGTCGGCGCTAAATGTCTTATTGCCGACGAAGTGCAGCGACCGCACCTGACGGTCGCCCTCCTCGCACTCCTGCGCGCGGGCGCGAGTCGGCCAAAGCATCGCGAGGGACACGAGAGCGACGGCGACGCAAACGCGGGTCGCCGAAACGACTTTGGGATCGCCCTGTGTATGAATGCCGTTCACTGCCCCTCGTGAGGTCCGGCCGTGGCCGGCCGGGGAAGCGATCATCATGGACACCACCCGACGCTTCGGCGGTGCTGACGCACGACGCGCCCGCGCGGACTGCCTCCGGCGGGCGCACATGATTGACGCTTGACGGCGGGATGGCGTAAGTTCTCGCGCCTCTCAGCCAGTGTCAATGGAAGACGCACGACCGCGCGTTGCCGCGGCCGCCCTCGCGCTCCTCTCGGCGTTCGTGCTCGCGACATGCGGAGCGCCCGGAGCGCCGTCGCGAGACGAGATCGTCGACTCGCGCGACATCTACGACCCCAGATCACTCGACCCCGCACTCTCGACCGACGTTCCCACCGGACGCGCCGTCGGCTATCTGTTCGACGGCCTCACGCGCTTCACGCCGGACGCACGCGTCGAGCCGTCGCTCGCCACGCGTTGGGAGATTTCCCCCGACGGACGGCGTTACACCTTTCATCTCCGGACCGACGTTTCGTTCCACGACGGCGCTCACTTCACGGCGAAGAACGTTGTGGCCAGCTGGGAGCGTGCGCTCGCGCCGGCCACGAAGAGCGGTGCGGCCCAGTTCCTCTTCCCGATCGCCGGGGCGAAAGCCTTCAACGGCGGGACGGCCAAATCGATTGCCGGCCTCGCCGCGCCCAACGATTCCACTCTCATCGTCGCGCTCGACGAGCCGCTCGCGATTTTCACCAAGATGCTGGCGATGCCCGTGGCCTCGGTCGTCCCACTGAACACGCCGCCGAATTTCGGCGAGCACCCGATCGGCACGGGTCCGTGGAAGCTCGTCACCTGGAAGCACGACGACTTCCTCCTTTTCTCCAAGAATCCCGGATACTTCGGCGGCGCCCCGAAGACCGACACCCTCCGCGCCCGCATCATCGCGGAGCCGAGCACGGCGGTGGCCGAGTACGAAAGCGGTAACGTCGATGTCCTGCAGATCCCGGCCTCCGAAGCGAGCGAATGGGTGAACGACGAGAGCCGCTCGCCGATGCTGATGTCGACGCCCGCGCTCGAGCTCGTGTACATAGGTATCAACACGACACGCGGACCGTTGGCGGACCCGCGTGTCCGCCGGGCGATCAATTACGCCGTCGATGTAAACCGCATCATTGAGCGCCTGGTTGGGGGCCGCGGCATTCGGGCGAACGGCGTGATCCCCCCCACGCTTCCCGGACACGACAGCTCGCGAGCCCCCTACGCCTACGATCCGGCGAAGGCGCGCCAGCTGCTCGCCGCCTCGGGCCACGCCAACGGGATCGACGTCGAGCTCTGGGTCTCCACAAACCCCATCTACCAGCGAATCGCCGAAACGGTCCAGGCATACCTCAACGTCGTCGGCATCCGCACGAAGATCGTGCTCCGCGAGGCCGCCGCGTCGCGCGCGGCCGCCCGCAAAGGCGAGACGGACATGATCCTCAAGGACTGGTACGCCGACTATCCCGACGCCGAAGACTTCCTCTATCCGCTCCTCGGCACCGCGAATCGCGGCGCCGGAGGAAACGTCTCGTTCTACTCGAATGCGCGCTTCGATTCGCTGATGACCGTGGCCCGCCGCGAGGAAAACGAAGCCAGGCGAAACGCGCTCTATCGCCAAGCCGACTCCATCGCGTTTGCCGACGCGCCGATGGTCTTCCTCCATTTCTACGATGAGCTCTACGCGGTTCAACCGTGGATCAGGCATTTCGTGCCGCCGGTCATCTTCAACGGCCAGCGCTGGCTCGATGTGACGATCGACCGCTCGCCCCCTTCGCCGCGTCCGTCGAAATGAGCTCGTTCATCGCGCGGCGGCTCCTCCTCGCGATTCCGACGCTCTTCGGCGTCCTCGTCGTCGCGTTCCTGCTGCTCTACGTCGCGCCGGGTGATCCCGTCGAGGCGATGATCGGCGAACGCGCCGACAGCGCGACGATCGCGCGTCTCCGCGCCGAGCTCCACGTCGACGACCCGCTGCCGCAGCGATTCGCCCACTACGTGAGCCGCGTCGCCGTCGGAGACCTGGGCCGTTCGTACATCACCGACCGCCCGATCTCGCAGGACATTCGCGAGCGTTTTCCGAAGACGCTGCAACTCGCTTTCGCCGCGATGCTCCTCGCGGCGACGGTCGGAATCACGCTCGGCGTGCTCAGCGCGCGCAACCCCGGCGGGGTGATCGATCGGTTTGCGCTCGGCTTGGCCTACCTCGGAGTGTCGTTTCCAGTGTTTTGGGTCGGCCTGCTGTTGATCCTGTTGTTCGCCGTCACGCTCAAGTGGCTGCCGCCGTCGGGTTACGGCAGTCTGCGCTTTTTGATCCTGCCGGCTCTGACGCTCGGCATGCGGTCGATCGCGTTTCTCGCGCGCATGACGCGATCCGCGATGCTCGACTCGCTCAACGCCGATTTCGTCCGCACCGCGCGCGCGAAAGGACTCGGTGAGTGGGTCGTCACGACGCGCCACGCGCTGCGCAATGCGTTGATCCCGGTGATCACGGTGCTCGGCCTCGACTTCGGGGCCTACCTCACCGGAAGCATTCTCACCGAGACGATTTTCTCGTGGCCGGGCATCGGCCGTTACGTGGTCAACGCCATCTCACGCCGCGACCTGCCGGCGATCCAAGGCTCCGTCCTCTTTCTCAGCACCGTGTTCGTCGTCGTGAACCTGTTGACCGATCTCGCGTACGCCAAAGCCGACCCGCGTGTTCGATTCCAATAGAGGCCGCAACAGCCACGACAACGACAACGACAACGACCGGAACAACAATTTTCGCGGATGAACCACGGATTTCGCGGATTACTTCTAAGAAAAATCCTCTTAGAAGGGGTTTGACGTTCCCCGGGTTTTGTGGACACCTCAATCGCTTCGGTGGCGCTGCAGAAGCCAGGCCCTGGACGCGTGCTCTCGCTGGAAGAGCAAGTGCGGAGCTCAAGCGGGAGAATGAGCGGCTGCGTGAAGAGCGCGAAATCCTAAAAAAAGCGACGGCCTTCTTCGCCAAGGACAGGCGATGAGATTCGCCTTTGTCCAAGCGCATGCCCGCATCTGGCGCGTGACCACGATGTGCCGGGTGCTGGAGGTGTCGAGGGCCGGTTACTACGCCTGGCGTGCGCGGCCGTTGTGCGATCGCGTGAAAGCCGATCGCGTCCTGACCGAGAAGATCCGCGAGATTCAGCGGCAGGTGAAGCGGCGCTACGGCAGTCCGCGGGTCCGGATGGAGTTGCGCTCCCTCGGCTTCGCCTGTGGGAAGCATCGGATCGCGCGGTTGATGCGCGAGGCCGGCGTGCTGGCGAAGGCCCGGCCGCGCTATCGCGTCACGACCGAGTCGGGGCACGCGGAGCCCGATCGCCCGTTCATGGCAGTTGTTGTTGTAGTCTTTTTCTTGGGCGAGCAGCTCCCGTCCACCGTCCACCCGTCAACCCGTCCACGAGCCGATGAACCTCGACGATTATCAGCGCGCCGCGCTCCGCACGATCAATCCGGACCTGAGCGACCGCGATCGCCTGCTCGACGCGAGTGCGGGGCTGGCTGAGGAATCCGCGGAGCTGCTCGGCCTCATTCGAAAGCGAATCTTTCAGCGGCGCGAGGTGGACGAGGCACGCCTCGTCGAAGAGCTGGGCGACACGTTGTGGTGTCTCGCCGTGGCGGCGCACGCGCTCGGGATCTCGCTCTCCGACGTCGCGGCGGCCAACCTCTCGAAGCTCGCCGACCGTCACCCGGGCGGATTCGGTCCGGCCAAGCCGGGACCGCGACTCGTCTAAACGAAAGGACGCCTAGTCGTCCTTCTGGCCGAACAGCTCCATGTTCGACGAGTGTCCGGGCGCCACCTTCCGATCGGGATAGATCCAGTGCACGGCCTGGTTGACCGCTGTCGCCGCTTCGGCGAAGCCCGTCGCGATCAGCTTCAACTTGCCAGGATAGGTCGTCACGTCGCCGGCCGCGTAGATGCCCGGGCGCCCCGTTTCCATCATGCTGTTCACGACGATCTCGCGCTTTTTCTCGAGCGTGAGTCCCCACGACGCGAGCGCGCCGAGGTCGCTCACGAACCCGAGCATCGGGATGATCGCGTCCGCGTGCACCATCCGCGTCGCCTTCGACTTGACGTCGCGAATCTCCACGTGAGTGAAGACGTCGGCGATCTCGACGCACTTGATGTCGTGCAGCTCGTGGAACGTGAACAGATCCGCGCGGCCCGATTCGACCGCCGCCATGAATTGCGCGACCGTCGCGGCGTGCGCGCGGAACTGGTCGCTGCGATGCACGAGCGTCACACGGGTGGCGCGATCGAGGAGCTGCGTTGCCCAGTCGAACGCCGAGTCGCCGCCGCCGATGACCACGACACGCTTCCCGCGAAACGTCTCCGGATCCGTCACGACTTCATGAATCCCTCGGCCGTACCACGGCTTCGCGCATTCCTGCGGCAGCCGGCGCGGCGAGAACGCGCCGATCCCCGCGGCGACGACGATCGCGCGCGATGGGAAACGGGCCTTGTCGGTGACCAGCTCGAAGTGTCCGTTTACTTCCTCGAGACCGTCGACGCGGTGGCCCAGATGGACCGGTTCGTTGAACCGCGCCGCCTGCTCGGCCAGCGACTTCACGAGCTGCTTCGCCGGCACCACCGGGTAGCCGCCGACGTCGAAGATCAGCTTCTCCGGGTAGAGCGCGGTGAGCTGGCCGCCCAAATCCGGCAGCGCGTCGACGATCTGCGCCGACGCGCGCCGCATTCCGGCGTAAAACAGAGCGAACAGCCCTGTCGGGCCGCCGCCGATGATCGTGAGGTCGCGAATTTCGTGAACCATGCCGTTACAAAGGATAGCGGGCCTGGCATGCAGCGGGCGATCGTAGAGCGGGGGGGAAGGCGGCCATACATTAGAGCGCGATGAAGATCTACACGAAAACGGGTGACGCCGGCGACACGGGACTCTTTGGCGGAGGTCGAGTGCCAAAGAGTCATCCGCGCGTCGAGGCGTACGGCGACGTCGACGAGTTGAACGCGACGATTGGCGTCGCGCGCACCGCCGGTCCCGCCGACGCCCAGATCGACGCGCTGCTCGTTCGGGTGCAGCAGGACCTGTTCGCCATCGGCGCGCTCCTCGCGACGCCCGATCGCGAACGCATGCGCATGCACCTCGACAAAGCGAAGGTCGATCAGGAGCGCATCATCGAATTGGAGCGCGCCATCGATGCCACCGACGCCGAGCTCGAGCCCCTTCGCGCGTTCATTCTGCCTGGAGGCTCTCCGAAAGCCGCGGCCCTGCACGTCGCCCGCACGGTCTGCCGGCGCGCCGAGCGTCGCATCGTGGAAATCGCGGAAGAGATGGAGCTTCCCCCGCTCGTCATCGTCTATCTCAACCGGCTGTCCGATGTGCTCTTCACACTGGCGCGGCTCGCCAACAAGCGCGCCGCGACCGAGGAGACGACGTGGTGACGGCCGCAGCGAGCGGCACTCGCCGGATCACGCTGCCGACGTACGAGGTCACCGTCGGCGCCGGAATCCTCGAACGCCTCGGCGACGTCGTGCGCGAAGTCGCGCCGGCGCATCGCTACGCGATCGTCACTGATACGAACGTCGGTCCCACGTACGCGTCGCGGGTGCAGAGCGCGCTCGGCGCCGAACGCACCACCGTGTTCACGGTGCCCGCGGGCGAAGCGCACAAGAATCGCGAGAGCTGGTCGCGCATGACCGACGAGCTTTTTTCCGCGCGCTTCGGACGCGATTCCGCGATCGTCGCCCTGGGCGGCGGCGTGGTCGGCGATCTCGCCGGATTCGTGGCCGCGACGTTCATGCGAGGCGTTCCCTTCATCCAGGTGCCGACGACGCTGCTCTCGATGATCGACGCGTCCGTCGGAGGAAAGACGGGCGTGGACACGCCCGCCGGAAAGAACCTCGTCGGCGCGTTTCACCAGCCGGCCGCGGTCGTCGCCGACCTGCGAGCACTCGGCACGCTGCCGTTCGCGCAGCTCATCTCCGGGATGGCCGAAGCCATCAAGCACGGAGTGATCGCCGACGCATCGTATTTCGACAGCGTCGCCGCCGTCTCCGACCGGATCGACGAGATCGACGTGGCCGGCCCACAGATGCTCGACCTCGTCGCGCGAAGCATCGAGATCAAAGCCGACGTCGTCGCGCGCGACGAGCGCGAGACGGGCCTCCGCAAGATTCTCAACTTCGGCCATACGCTCGGCCACGCGATCGAGCACATGAGCGGCTACTCGATCCTGCACGGCGAGGCGGTCGCGGTCGGCATGGTGCTCGAAAGCCGAATCGCCGAGCGGCTCGGTGTCGCGGAGCCTGGTACCGCGTTGCGCGTGGAATCGGTCGTCCGTGCGTTCGGACTTCCGGCCTCCATTCCGGAACGAATGTCGCCGGACGACGTCATCGAAGCGACGCATGGCGACAAGAAAGCACGCGGCGGCAAGGCTCAGTACGCGCTTCCGGCCGCCGTCGGCATGATGGCCGCGGAAAACGACGGTTGGTCGGTTGCGGTTCCCGACGCGGCCGTTCGAGAAGCGCTCGCCTGAGCACGGCTCGCCGTTTGCTTTGTTAGTGATGTAGTCGCTCTTCCCAGTGCTCTATGTCACCGTTCGCGGGTTATCTCGTCGGGCTACTCATTCTCGTCGCGAGTTTGGCGGTCGCGGCGTATCTCCTCAACGTGCCGACGGCCGCGGTCATCGTCGCGGTCGTTGTCGCCTTCGGTTTGATTGGGGCGTGGGCGACGCGCCGGCCGCGCTCGCGACCCTCGAAGTTCACGGGCGCGACACCGAACGCGCCGTCGCTCGACCGAACGGTGCTCATGGAGCTCAAGACCACGCTGATGGAGAAGTCGGACGCCGAGAGGAATCAGCCGACGACGCGAATGCCGCGCGCGGACGATCCGAAATCGCCACCGACGACGCGAATGCAGCAGCCGACCGTCGTCTCGAAGCGTAAGCCAGGACCGCCGCCCGACGACGACTGAGGGTCGAGGCGCGGCGAGCGCGGGACGACTGGGCCCAATCGGTTGGCCTGGTCCCGTCTGCTAGGGACTGCGTACAATCGCGGCCCTCAGGCGCTCACCTTCGGTCACGCTGACCGAAGTAACGAGCTCATGTTGAGAGACCTGAGTAACCCCCAAATTCGTGACAGGCCAACGAGATACCATCGTTCGGCCGCATATGCCGCTCTAGGCCCGGAATATCTCTGTTGACGCCCCTATAACCCAACATTATCCTGCCGTCCCCTGCTACGGATCTCCAGGCTCTACATCGCGCGTACGCCGTCGTGCTCGCGATCCCCTCACCGGCGCCAATCGGGAAGGAGTGTGTATGGAGCAAGTGACCGAGACCAGATCGTCGAAGGGTTATTTCCGATCGTCTCCGTCTACCGCGTTCGATCAGTACCTCCAAGACATTCAAAAGCTCCCGTTGATCAGCGAGCCCGAGGAAGAGCGGCGATTGGCGCGCCGGGCGCAGAAAGGGGACGAGAAAGCCGCCGAGCGGCTCGTCACGGCGAATCTCCGGTTCGTCATCTCCTACGTCAAGAAATACCAGGGCCACGGCCTCGACCTCAGTGAGCTCGTCGCCATCGGCAATGAAGGTTTGCTAAAAGCGGTGCGGAAGTTCGACCCGGACCAGGGCGTCAAGTTCATCTCGTACGCCGTCTGGTGGGTCCGACAAGCGGTGCTGAAAGCGCTCGCCGAACAAACTCGCTCCGTCCGCATCCCGCTCAATCAGAATTCGCAGCTCATCCGTCTCGCCCGCGCCGAGACGATCCTCGCCCAAGTCCTCAAGCGCGACCCCACCGAAGGCGAAGTCAGCCAGCTGCTCGACGAGACGCCCGAGAACGTCCGCTCGGCCCGTCAGATGTCGGCGACCGAAGTCAGCCTCGACGCCCCCATCGACAGGTCGGATCGCGAAGCCTCCACGCTTGGCGAGCGCTTTGCCGGCGTCGACGGCACCGAGATCGAGGAAGTCACCGACTACAAGCTGATGCGCGAGTTCATCGATCGCGTATTCAAGAAGTATCTCACGCCGCGCGAGCGAAAGATCCTCTACTTGTACTACGGACTCGAGGAAGGCTCCGAGGCAATGACGCTCGAGAAGATCGGCGCCCTCATGGGCGTGACCCGCGAGCGCATCCGCCAGATCCGCGAGCGCGCGTTCGAGAAGCTCCGAGAGTCGCCCGACGGCCGGGCCCTCTCCGGTTTCTGGGCCGCGTAGCGTCCGCTCGTCGACGACGCCCCGGCGCGCTACTCCCGCGGCGCGCCGGGGCGTAGTTTTTTCGAGTGACCTCGTCCCGCGGCGCGCTCGCGCCGGCATCGCCTCCTCCCGCCATCGACCGCTCTCTCGCCGACCGCCTCGCCGCGATCGTCGGCGACAAGCGCGTGCTGTTCCGGCCGAGCGAGCTGCTGACCTACGCGTCCGACGCGCTGCCGTCGTACCACAAGCAACCGGGACTCGCCGTTTTCCCCGGCACACGCGACGAAGTCGTGGCCGTCGTCCGCGAGCTCGCGCGCTCGAACGTGCCGTTCGTGCCGCGCGGCGCCGGCACCGGCCTCTCCGGAGGCGCGCTCGCCGACGGCGCCGTGCTGGTTGGACTCAACCGATTGACGCGCGTCATCGCCGTCGATCCGGAGAACCTGACGGCGACCGTCGAGCCGGGCGTCGTGAACGCCGCGCTGAGCCGCGCCGTCGCGCCGCACGGCCTCCACTACGCGCCCGATCCGTCGAGCCAAGCCGCGTGCACGATCGGCGGCAACGTCGCCGAGAACGCGGGCGGCCCGCACTGCCTCAAGTACGGCGTCACGACGAACCACATCCTCGCCATCACCGCGCTCCTCCCCAACGGCGAGATCGTGTCGCTCGGCAGTGCTTCAGGCGAAACTGACGGCTACGACATGGTCGGTTGCTTCGTCGGATCCGAGGGCTGCTTCGGCATCGCGCTCGACATCACGGTTCGCCTCACGCGAAATCCCGAGGCGGTGCGGACGATCCTCGCCGATTTCCTGTCGCTCGACGCCGCCGCCCGCGCCGTCACCTCCATCGTCGCGACCGGAATCATTCCGGCCGCGCTCGAGATGATCGACCAAGCGACAATCCGGGCCGTTGAAGCGTCGATCTACGCCGCCGGATATCCGACTGACGCCGCCGCCGCGCTCCTCATTGAAGTGGACGGCGCCGACGCTGGACTCGAGCGCGACGTCGCCACGATCGAATCGATCTGCAACTCGAGCGGCGCGCGCACCGTGCGCGTCGCGCGCGACGAAGCCGAGCGGGCGCGCTTGTGGCAGGGACGCAAGAAGGCGTTCGGCGCGATGGGCCGGATCTCGTCGCACCTCGTGGTGCAGGACGCCGTCGTGCCGCGCACCAAGCTGCCCGAAGTGCTCGATAAGGTTCGCCGCATCGGCGAAGACCTCCGTCTGCGCGTCGCGAACGTCTTTCACGCCGGCGACGGAAACCTTCACCCGAACATCGCCTACGACGCCAACGACCCGGACGAGTCGGCGCGCGTGCAGACCGCGATGCACGCCATCATGCGAGCGTGCGTCGACGCCGGCGGCACCATCACCGGCGAGCACGGCATCGGCATCGACAAGCTGCAGTACATGGATTTGATCTTCTCCCCGGATTCGCTCGCCGCGATGTGCAGCCTCCGCGACGTGTTCGATCCCGATCGGCGCTCGAACCCGGGCAAGGTCGTTCCCATGCACTCGTGCCGCGAATGGCACGGCGCGCGCTCGGCGCGGCAGGACGCGGCGAAGGGACCACCTGTCGCATGACCACCGCGGTCTCGCTCTCAGCCGAGGCGATTGCCGATCGCGTGCGCGACGCCCAAACGCGCGGCGCGCGTCTGCGAATCGCCGGCGCGGGCACGTGGCTCGACGCCGGCCGGCCGGTCGGATCCTCGGAGGAACTTTCGCTCGCCGCGCACACCGGGATCACCGAGTACACGCCGGGCGATCTCACGCTGACGGCAAGAGCGGGTACGACGCTTCGCGAGATTCGGGACGCCGTTTCGCCGCACGGCCAGTGGCTCGCGCTCGACCCGTTCGGCTCCGACGAGGGAACGCTCGGCGCGACGATCGCGACCGCGTCCGCGGGCCCGCTCGCGACCCGTTTCGGCACGCCGCGCGATCTCGCGCTTGGACTCGAGTTCGTGAGCGGACGGGGCGCGACGGTGCGTGGCGGCGGGCGCGTGGTGAAAAACGTCGCGGGATTCGATCTCACGCGCTTGCTCACGGGGTCGTGGGGAACGCTCGGAGTCATCACCGAGGCGACGGTGCGCCTCCACGCGCGTCCCGAGGCGGATGTCACGTTGGCCGTATCGCCCAGCGACGACCGAATCGACGTCGGTGGAGTGCGCGCGGCGCTCAAGCGCTGGCCCTTCGTTCCGCTGGCGTGTGAAGTCGTGAACGACTCGCTCGGCCGTGAGCTCGGGCTGGGCGGCGAGGCGGTCGTCTTCCGGCTCGGCGGCAACAGCGAGTCGGTCGCCGAGCAACGGCGCGCGATCGCCGAATTGGCGGGAGGGCCCGCGCGCGAGGTCGACCCGAGCGTCTGGCGCTCGCTTCGCGCGGCGGACGACGACGCGACACTCGTGCTTCGCGTGTCGCGCGCTCCGGCCGAGGTGAGCGCTGCGTGGGCCGACGCGACGGCGCTCACCGCACCGTTCGCGAGCGCGCGCGTGAGCGCGTCACCGGCGCGCGGCATCGTGCGCTGCGCGACGCAGGCAGTCGGCGCGTCGATCGAACAATATGCGTCGACGCTCGCCGGCCTTCGCTCGCGTATCGTTGCCGAACGCGCCCCCGTGCATCTGTGGAATGCGCCGCCACTCGCGCGCGCGGCCGATCCGCTCCAGTCGCGCATTCGCGACGCGTTCGATCCGCAACGCATCTTGAACCCCGGCATCCTCGGGGAGAGGGCCGTGTCATGACGCGGTCCGTTTCTTCGGGCGTTGCCGAATGCGCCATTCCCGGGACGCCGCTCGCGGGACAGCGGGTCGGACTCGACGCGTGTGTGCACTGCGGCTTCTGTCTTCAGGCGTGCCCAACGTACGTCACGCTCGAGGACGAGAACGACAGTCCGCGCGGCAGAATCGTGTTGATGCGGTCCGTCTACGATGGAACGCTCGACACGTCCAACGAAAGCGTGCAAACGCACATCGATCGCTGCCTCGGCTGCCGCGCGTGCGAAACCGCGTGTCCGTCCGGCGTTCCGTACGGTTTTCTGCTCGAGGCGACGCGCGAGACCATCGGCGAGCATCGGCCGTTGCCGCGGGTCGCTCGCCTCATCTTGTCGACCTTCGAACAACCGGCGCTGCTCGGGCTCGCGATGTTCGGCGGGCGAGTTCTGCGAGCGACCGGAATCGCACGGCTGATGTCGCGGCTTCCGGGGCGAATCGGCTTCTCGATGGCGATGCTGAGCTCGACGAGCCGCCGCGTCGACCGCCGCCGGCGCGACCGCGACGGCGTGAACGGGCGAGCCGGTGATCGAGGCCGCGTCGCACCGCTCACCGGGTGCGTCATGGAAGGACTGTTCGCCGAGACGAATCGCGCGACGGAACGCGTTCTGGCGTCGAACGGGTACGCGGTCACGTCCGCGGCGGGACAGGGCTGTTGCGGGGCGCTGCACGCGCACGCCGGTGATGCCGAAGGCGCGCGCCGACTCGCTCGGCGCAACATCGCGGCCTTCGAGCGAGCGGCCGTGGACTTCGTGTGCGTCAATGCCGCCGGCTGCGGCGCCGCGATGAAGGAATACGCCCAGCTATTGGCCGACGACCCCGTGTGGCGCGAGCGAGCCGATCGGTTCGCGGCAAAGGTGAGAGACGTGTCCGAGCTGGTCGCCGTCGCGGGTCCGCGCCCTGGCGGCACCGTGCAAATGAAGGTCGCGTATGACGCGCCCTGCCACTTGCTCCACGCCCAGCGCGTCGCGAATCCGCCGCTCGCCGCACTTCGCGCCATACCGGGCCTTCAACTCGTGCCGTTGGTCGAGAGCGAGATGTGCTGTGGGAGCGCCGGGATTTACAATCTTGTCGAACCGGAAACGTCGGATCTGGTATTGCAACGCAAGCTGAAGAACATTGAAGCAGCCGGAGCGGACATCGTCGCGACCGGGAACCCTGGTTGCATGATGCAAATCGGCGCGGGGCTGTTGCGGGCCGGCTCGCGGGTGACAGTCGCGCACCCCATGGACTTGCTCGACGAGAGCTATGCGGCGGCGGCGACGGCGGCGGCGGAACGGAACGAGACGAGGGCGACGACATGAGCAGTCCGCACTTCAACCCTGAAGCGACTCCACGCGCCGCGGCGACTCTGCCGGCGACGATGGAGCTCGGCGGACACGAGGTGGTGGTCGCCTACTCCGATGTGGCCGTGGAGTTCGCCGCGCTTCGCACGGGAGCGATCGTCATCGATCGCAGCTTTCGCGGGCGGATGCGTTTTTTCGGCGAGAAGTCGGGCGAAGCGCTCACCGGGCTCGTCACGAGTGACGTCATCGGCACCCTTCCGGGACACGGCCATTACGCCGCCGCGCTTTCGGCGAAGGGACGCATCGTCGCGGATCTGCGGATCTTCGCGACACCCGTCGCCTCGTCGTACCTGGTGGATACTCCGCCTCGCGCATGGCCCGGCTTCCTGGCGATGGTGAAGAAGTACGTGAATCCGCGGGTCTCCGGATATCGCGACGATTCGCACGCGATCCGGGACATCGGGATCTTCGGCGCGGACGCGCGGCGCATCGTCTCGCGACTCACCGGCGTCGCGGCCGACACGCTGGGCGGGTTGGCGCCGTTCGACAACGTGACGGCGACGGTGCACGGAGCCGAAGTGCTGATCGCGCGCGTCCCCGATCTCGGCCTCGAGGGCTACGACCTGTTCGTGCCGTTCGAGATTTTCGATAGCGCGTGGCGCGATGCGGTCGCGGCGGGCGCGGTGCCGGCCGGACTCGCGGCGTGGGAGATCGCGCGTGTCGAAGCCGGTCGCCCCGAGTGGGGGATCGACATGGATGAGAGCACGATCCCGCAGGAGGCCAACTTCGACGAGCTCGACGCGATCTCGTACACGAAGGGCTGCTACATCGGGCAAGAGGTCGTGGCCCGTGTGCATTTCCGCGGCCACGTGAATCGCCATCTGCGCGGTTTGCGATCGGCCGGTTCGCCCCCGCCGACGGGCGCGCAACTGATCGACGACACCGGCAATCACGTGGGCGACGTGCGCAGCGCGGTGTCGTCGCCGCGGTTGGGCGGTATCGCGATCGGAATGGTTCGGCGGGAGGTGAGCCCGGGAGCGTCGTTGACAGCGCGCTCGGAGCATGGCGAGCAGCAAGTCGACGTAGCGGCGCTTCCCTTCTCGGCGTAACGCGAGCGTGCCGCGCGCGCTCGTGACGGGCGGCACGGGGTTGGTCGGGTCGCACGTCGTCGAACGTCTCGTGCGCGACGGATGGATCGTGCGCGTGCTCGTCCGATCGCACTCGCGCATGATCGAGACGCTCGGCGGCGAATGCGTGATCGGCGACGTCCTCGACGCCGACGGTTTTGCGCGAGGCGCCGCCGGCTGCGAGGCAATTTTTCATACGGCGGCGGCGATCACGCCGCGCGGCGGCTGGGAATCATTTCGGCGTGTCAATCTCGACGGCACTTCGCACGCGATCGGCGCAGCCAAGGCCGCCGGCGCGCGACTCGTTCACTTGAGCAGCGTCGCGGTGTACGGGCCCAGCGGGCGATATCGAAACGACGGTTCGAAGACCGACGAGACCACGCCGCTGGCGCCGTTGCCGGACGGAGCGCATTACGCGCGCTCCAAACGCGAGTCCGAGGAGCTCGTGATGCGAGCGCACTCGACGGGTGAGATCTGGGCGACCGCGCTCCGCCCGACGGTCATCTATGGAAAACGAGATCGTCAATTCGTGCCGCGCATGGGGCGGATGTTGTCGCGCGGCTTCGCGCCGCTCATCGGCGGAGGCGGCGCGATTTTCTCGCTGGTGCATGCGGAGAACGTCGCCGATGGCGTCGTGCGCGCCGCGACGAGCGAGGTGGCGGGCGGGCGCGCCTACAACCTCGCCAACGATTTCGAGGTCACGGTGCGGCGCTTCTACGAGCTGGCCGCCGAAGGACTCGGCAAGCGCGTTCGCTTGGTGAAGCTGCCGTTGCCGGTCGCGCGCGGCGCGCTGCGGGCCGTGAAGGCGGTCTCGCGCGCGCTGACCGGCGGCGCGTTGAGCATCGTCTCGAGCGCGTCGTTGTCGCTGCTCACGCGAGACAACCCGTTTACGTCGGAGCGCGCGCGCGACGATTTCGGTTGGGCGCCGACCGTACATCCCGAAGTCGGCGTGCCTGAGGCCTTTCGGTGGTGGCGCGAGCACCGCTGAACCGGCATTAGAAAAACAAAAGGCGCGACCGGTGGCGGTCGCGCCCATGTGACACCGAACGAGGAAGCTTACGGCTTCTTCTTCGTCGTGTCCTTCTTCGTCGTGTCCATGTTCATCTTGCTGCTGTCCATCTTCATGCCGGTATCGGCGGGCGCGGCCGACGGAGCGGGCGCCATCGCGGGCGGCGTCGTGTCTTTGGCGGCGCTTTCGGACTTCGAGCATGCGGCAACAATCGCGAGCACAGCGGCAACGACAGCCAGGCGCTTCATGACAATCTCCTGAAGAGTAGGACGAGAGTTCCGCGTGGTTCGTGCACGCGACGGGCTCGGGTTAGCGGCGTGAAACTTATGGGCCCCGGGGGGCGTGTCAAGAGTGGTTCGCCGTGAGTCAAGTTGGCTCAAATCAACGAGTTCCTCGCATCGACGCAGGGTCGTCTCGGCCCATTGGGGCTGGTTCGGTCTGCCGAGATCTCCTAGCTTGACGAACATGACTCCCACCGTCGCGTCGGCCGCGCTCGATCCGAACGCGTCTCAGATGCGCGTCGTGCGAGGCGCGTGCCCGCACGATTGCCCGGACACGTGCGCGATGCTCGTCACCGTGGAGGCCGGCCGCGCCGTTCGCGTCACCGGCGATCCGGAGCATCCGTTCACCCGCGGCTTCCTCTGCGCGAAGGTCAATCGATACATCGAGCGAACTTATCACGAGGACCGGCTGCTCCATCCGATGCGCCGGGTCGACCCCAAAGGTTCAGGAAAATTTGCGCGCATCTCGTGGGACGACGCCCTCGACGAGATCGCTGAGCGGCTGAACGCGATTCGGAATTCGCGCGATGGCCCGCAATCCATCCTGCCGTATTCGTACGCCGGCACGATGGGCGTCGTCCAAGGGCAATCGATCGACCGGCGCTTCTTCCATTTGATCGGCGCGTCGATGCTCGACCGCACGATCTGCTCGACGCCCGGCAAGATCGGAATGCAGATGACCGTCGGCGCGAACGTCGGCGCCGACCCGGAAGGAATTCCCCAGAGCGACATGGTGCTGCTCTGGGGAACGAATACGCTGACGTCGAATCCGCACATGTGGCCCTTCGTCCTCGAGGCGAAGGCGCGCGGCGCGCCGATCATCGCGATCGATCCGATCCGCACACGCACCGCTGCGCAGTGCGACGAATGGATCGGACTTCGTCCGGGAACCGACGCGGCGCTCGCGCTCGGGATGATGCACGTCGTGCTCGAGCGCGGGCTACAGGACGACGACTACATCGCGCGCTACACCACCGGCATCGACGCGCTGCGCGAGCGCGCTCGCGAGTACACGCCGGAGCACACCGCGCGAATCACCGGCGTCGCCCCCGAGGTGATCGTTTCGCTCGGCGAGCGATACGGACGCGCGAAGGCCGCGTTCATCCGCGTCAATTACGGGCTGCAGCGGCACGGCGGCGGCGGCATGGCCGTGCGCACCATCGCCTGTCTCCCCGCGCTGACCGGCCATTGGCGGCGGGCCGGCGGCGGCGTGCAACTGTCGTCGAGCCAGAACTACAAGTTCAACACCGCGCTCGTCGAGCGTCCCGATTTCTCGCCGCCGGTTCGCACGATCAACATGATCCGCCTCGGCGAGGCGCTCACGACCAAGGATGGCGGCGTCGGCGGACCGCCGGTGCGCGCGCTGATCGTCTACAACTCGAACCCGGCCGCCGTCGCGCCGGACCGTAACGCGGTGCTCGAAGGCATGCGACGGGAGGATCTGTTCACCGTCGTGCTCGAGCATTTTCAGACCGACACCGCCGACTACGCGGATATCGTTCTGCCGGCGACGACGCAGCTCGAGCACTGGGATTTGCACCTGTCGTACGGCCACCACTACGTCACGCTCAACCAACCCTCGATCGAGCCGCTCGGCGAGTCGCTCCCCAACAGCGAGATCTTCCGCCGCATCGCGGCCCGCATGGGGCTCGACCATCCGTCGCTGCGCGACGACGACCTGACCCTCATTCGGCAGGCGCTCGACTCGACGCACGAGAAGATGCAGGGCGTGTCGCTGGAGACCTTGATGGAGCGAGGGTGGACGCGCCTCAACGTGCCGACGCCGTACATGCCCTATGAGAAGGGCGGTTTCGCTACGCCCTCGGGCAAATGCGAGTTCCACTCGCCGCGCTTGGAGCAGATGGGAATCGATCCGGTGCCGACATTCACCGCGCCGTACGAGTTCCCCGAATCCGTGCCCGAGCTCGCCGAACGGTACCCGCTGACGCTGATCTCCTCGCCGGCCCACCAGTTCCTGAATTCCACCTTCGTGAACATCGGGGCGCTGCGTCGTGGCGCACGCGAGCCCGAGTGCCTGCTCCATCCCGTCGACGCCGAGGAGCGCGGCATCGGCGTCGGAGCCCGCGTGGTCGTGCACAACGACCGTGGCGCGTTCACCGCGGTGGCGCGCGTCGAGGACTCGATCCGCCCCGGCGTGGTATGGGCGCCGTCGATCTGGTGGGGCAAATTTGCCGCCGACGGCGCCAACGCGAACCAGACCACGTCGCAGCGCGAGACCGACCTCGGGCGCGGACCCGTGTTCTACGACAACCTCGTGGAAGTCGGGCTGGCCGACTAGAAGCCTCGGGTTTCTCTCGGTCTTGCGCCCGCAGAGGCTTGTCGCCTCATTGCACTGAGGGGCCGCGATGGTCGCGGTCCGTCTTGCTGCAAATCGGAGATTGTCGTGCAGGCGCACCCAGAGACCTTCGGCGCCCTCAAGCGCTCACCGTACGGCGTCCCGGATCGAGCGTTCCGTTCGGTCAAGGACGAAATGCGTTACAACCTGCTCGAGCGGCTCTGTCAGCGCGGCGCGGGCCCCTTGTTCGCCGGCGTGATCGGCTACGAGGACACCGTCATGCCGCAGCTCATCAACGCGGTGCTCTCGCGCCACAACTTCATCCTCCTCGGCCTGCGCGGCCAGGCGAAGTCGCGCATTCTGCGCGCGCTCGTCAGCCTGCTCGACGACGCAATGCCGATCGTGGCGGGCAGCGAAGTCAACGACAATCCGTTCGCGCCGATCTCGAAACACGCGCGAAACGTCCTCGCCGAGGCGGGCGACGACACCCCGATCGCATGGGTGGGGCGTGAGAACCGCTACGTCGAGAAGCTGGCGACGCCCGACGTCACGATCGCCGACCTGATCGGCGACCTCGATCCGATCCGCGCGGCGCGCGGCGGTCATCTGCTCTCGGACGAGTTGACCATCCACTACGGAATGCTGCCGCGCGCGAACCGCGGCATCTTCGCGCTCAACGAGCTGCCCGACCTCGCCGGCAAGGTGCAGGTCGGCCTCTTCAACGTGATGCAGGAAGGCGACGTCCAGATCAAAGGCTACCCAATCCGCCTTCCGCTCGACGTGCAACTTTGCTTTACCGCGAACCCCGAAGATTACACGGCTCGCGGCAAGATCATCACGCCGCTCAAGGATCGCATCGGCAGCGAGATCGTCACGCACTACCCGGCAACCGTCGAACTCGGGATGGACATCACGCGACAGGAGGCGTGGACCAAGCGCGACAGCCGCACCGTGCGAGTCCCGGACTTCATCGCCGAGCTGATCGAGCGTATCGCGTTCGAAGCGCGCAACGACCGTCGCATCGACAAGCGGTCGGGCGTGTCGCAACGCATGCCGATCACCGTCACCGAGAACGTGGTCTCCAACGCCGAGCGTCGCGCGATCGTGTCCGGCGACGCCGAGATCGTGCCGCGTGTGTCCGACATCTACGCCGCGCTTCCGGCGATCACCGGCAAGATCGAGCTGGAGTACGAAGGCGAGTTGGTCGGCGGTCCCACCATCGCGCGCGAGCTGATTCGCCGCGCCGCCGACGCGACGTTCCACGACCGCGCGGGCGGCGTCAACGTCGACGACATCATCATGTGGTTCGACGAAGGCGGCGCGCTTCAGGTCGCGGACGACGCACGCGCGGAAATCGCCCTCGGGGGATTCGAGATCGTCCCCGACCTCACCCGCATCGTGCGGCACGTCGGGCTTGCCGCGGACGACGACGCCGGCACCGCGGTCGCCGCGTGCGAGCTCGTGCTGGAAGCGCTCGTCGCGCGCAAGAAGATCTCGCGCAGCGACGGTGGGCAATACGGACGTGCCGCGCCGGAACCGCGACGGCGGCCGAACCAGGATCTCTTCGGTGGCGGCCCGACCTGAGTCACCGCGCCGTGTCACGGTGCGGCGCGCGCAACCGAGCGATCTGGGCACGGTCGTCTCGCTGCGGCTCGCGCTGCTCCGTGAGTACGGTGATCACCCGCTCTACGCCAACCTTCATCAGGACGTCGTCGACCGCGCATTCGACCTCTACCACGCGCAGATCGTCGCGAACGACGAGCGCCTGTTTCTCGCCGAACTCGGCGAAGAGGCCGTCGGCATCCTGCGAGCCGTGGACGTCCGCGGCTCGCCGCTCGTACTGCCGGAGCGCTACTGCTATGTGTCGTCCGTCTACGTCGTGCCGTCGGCGCGGCGCCGCGGCGTGATGCGAGCCCTCGTGCGCGCCGCCGAGGCGTGGTGCGAGGAGCGTGGCCTCGGCGAGATGCGCTTGCACAACGCCGCCTCGTCACGAGTCGCCGTCGACGCCTGGACCGCGCTCGGGTTCGAGGTGGTCGAGCAGGTGCGGCGGCGAACGGTCGAGGCGGACGCCCCGCATGACGAACGCGAGATCACTTCGCAGGCTGCCGCGGCGCGCTGAATGCCCGTCATCACGATCTCGCGGATGTACGGCTCCGGCGGATCGGAGGTGGCGCAACGAGTCGCCGCCGCGCTGGGCTGGTCGCTCCTCGACAACGACATCGTCGACGCGATCGCCGAACGCTCGGGCCTCACGCGGGCCGAAGTGACCGCGCAGGACGAGCGCGTTCCTTCGCTCGTCGAACGCCTGGCGTCGGCGCTGTCGCTCGGCTCTCCGGAGATGTTGCCGCCGGTGCCGACGGGCCCCGTGGAAACGACCGAGGAGCGCATCGTCGCCGTGACGCAGCGCGTCATCGAAGAGGCGGTGCAAGCGGGGCCCGCGGTGTTCGTCGGACGCGGCGCGCAGTGTCTGCTCGCCGAGCGAGAGGACGCGCTTCACGTCTTCTGCTACGCGCCGAAGGCCGCCCTGCGCCGGTACGCGATGGACACGTTTCGGGTCGGGCAGGACGAAGCCGACAAGATGGTCGCCGAGCAGAACAAGCAGCGCGAGCAGTACGTGCGCCGCCACTGGAGCCGCAACTGGCTCGCGCACGAGAACTATCATCTCTGCGTGAATACCGCGTGGCTGGGAATCGACGGCGCGGCGGGGCTCGTCGTGGACGCGGCGCGAAAACAGTTCGGCGAGTCGCCCGGCCCACGCGACTGAGGCGGACGCGCGGCTCAGGCCTCTCGCAACGCCGTGCCGCGCTCGAACGCGATATAGGTATAGAGCAGCAGGATCGCGGCGCCGCCGCCGATCGCCCACGGAGTACCGATGACGTGCGCGACGCTACCGGCGACGAACGAGCCGATGACCGACGACAATCCGACGACGACGAACGAGTAGGCGGCCATCAATCGTCCGCGCAGCTCATTCGGCACGACGTGTTGGAGCGTCGAATTGCAGACCGCGCTGGTCACGATCATCGTGAAGCCGACGCCGAGCAGAATCGGGTACGAGGCGGCCGCGGTGCGCACGAGCGCGAAAAGGATGAGGAGACCGGAGTAGACGTATGCCGTGACCGCCAACAGCCGCATCCGATTGAACCGGTCGCCGATCGCGGCGAGCCAGAGCGCGCCGGATACGCCGCCGACGCCGACGCACGCGAGCATCGCTCCGTACCCACCCGCGCCGAGCCCGAGATGGTCGCGGGCGACGACCGGCATGAGCGTGAGATACTGGACGCCGAGGATCGAGTAGACCGTCACGAACTTCATGAGCGCGGCGATCGACGGCGTGTCGCGCATGAACAAGACGCCTTCGCGAATCCCCTCGAACGGCGAGACGACGTGCTCGGGCGGCGCCCACGCTGGAAGGCGAATGAGCATCAGCCCGCCCATCACCGCGATGTAGCTCAAGGCGTTCACGCCGAAGCACCACGCCAAACCAAGGCTCGCGATGATCGCGCCGCCGATGCTCGGACCGACGACGCGCGCGATGTTGAATCCGCTCGAGTTGAGCGCGATCGCTCCCGGAAGATCCTCGCGTCCGACGAGCTCGACGACGAACGACTGCCGCGCCGGGATCTCGAACGCGTTGATCACTCCGTTGACCGTGGCGAGGATGAGCAGCCACGCGATCGTGATGTGGTGACTCCAGGTGAACCACCAGAGCGCGACCGCCTGAAGGCAGAAGGCGATCTGTCCGATCTTGACGAGGCGGAGCTTTTCCATCCGGTCGGCGAGGACGCCGGCGTGGAGCGACAGCACGAGCACGGGCAGGGACCCGGCCGACGCCACGAGCCCGACGAGGAAGGCGCTATTGGAGAGCTCTAACGCGAGCCATCCCTGCGCCATGGTCTGCATCCACGTGCCGATCAGCGAAACGGTCTGACCGATCCAGAAGAGACGGAAGTTTCGGTGACGCTGAAGCGTCTGGAACGGATTGAGCGACGAAACCACGGCACTCGCCGCCGGGGTGAGCACCGCGGCGGAGCGCGGTGCGGGGCGGCGGGGTGGAGCGGTCGTCGGTTCGGGCACGATTGAAAAATACAGCCGCCGGTCCGCAGATTGGCGTCATCTATCGGCCGGCGTTCACGAATGCCGCGTCGCCTACTTCGCAATGAGGTCGTCAATGACGAGTCGGAAGCACGTGGGCTTGTTCGTTTTCGCGTCCGTGGCCGCCGGCGCCGGTGCCGGCCCGATCGAAGTCGGCGCGCAGCCGGTGTCGCCGCCGAACTTCGCCTGCCACTTCGTGATGGTACCCGTGCGCGACGGCGTGCATCTCAACACGAGCATCTGCGAACCGCGCGGGTCGCACCCGGCGTTGCCGATCATGATGTCGCGCACGCCGTACGGCATCGCCGGCGACACCGTCGTGTCACCGTCGAGTCGGTTCCTCGCCGCCGACGGCTACATCTTCGTCACGCAGGACATCCGCGGGCGGTACAAGAGCGAAGGACAGTTCTTCATGAACCGACCGCTGCACGACCCGCGCGACGCGAAGGGCACCGACGAGAGCACGGACACGTACGACACGGTCGATTGGCTCATCAAGAACGTGCCCAACAACAACGGCCGCGTCGGCGTGTTCGGTGTGTCATACCCGGGATTCCTGGCGACCATGGCCGGCATCAATCCGCATCCCGCGGTCAAGGCCATATCTCCCCAAGCCCCGATGACGGATACATGGATGGGCGACGACTTCTTCCACCAGGGCGCGTTTCGATTGTCGTACGGGTTCGAGTACGCGAGCGATCTGGAGTTGAGCAAGAATCAGTCGATCCCGTCGCCGATCTCGCACTGGGACGCGTACGACTGGTACCTGGAGCTCGGACCGCTGGCGAACGCGGACGCGAAATACTTTCACGGCCGCGTCCCGACGTGGACGGCGTTCACGAAGCATCCGAGCTACGACGCCTACTGGCAGGCGCGCGCCGTCGAGCGAGATCTCACATCGCCTGCCGTGCCGACGCTCACGGTTGGCGGCTGGTGGGACCAGGAGGATCGCTGGGGCCCGCTCGCGACCTACAAGGCGCTCGAGCCGGGCGACACGAAGCATTGGAACTTCCTCGTCATGGGGCCGTGGAATCACGGCGGTTGGCGCAACCAGGCGCGGGCGATGCAGGTCGTCGACCCGGGAACGGCTGACGCGTTCCTGCGAGACGTCGAGGCGCCGTGGTTCGCGTACTGGCTGCGCGACAAAGGAAGAATGAGCGAGCCGACGGCCTACCTCTACGACGCCGGTGCCAAAAAATGGCGCTCGTTCGCCGCTTGGCCGCCAAAGACCGGAGCGTCGGAGCGCAAGGTCTATTTGCACTCGGGCGGGCTCCTGTCGTTCGACGCGCCGAAATCGGAACCGGCGCAGTACGACCAATTCGTCTCCGATCCGGCGCACCCCGTGCCGTACCGTCCGCGCCCCGTCGAGCAGACGTACGATCCGCGCGGATCGCGCTGGCGCACGTGGGAGACGCAGGACCAGCGCTTCGTGCAAGGGCGCCCTGACGTGCTCACCTGGGAGTCGACGCCGCTGCCGGCGGACGTGACGATCGCCGGTGACGTGATCGCGCACATCGTGGCGTCGACCACGGGTCAGGACGCGGACTGGGTCGTGAAATTGATCGACGTGTTCCCCGACAGCGTTCCGAGTCATTGGGACTGGGGCGGCTACCAGTTGATGGTCGCGCACGAAATCATGCGCGGGCGCTATCGCGCGGGATTCACGACGCCGAAGCCCATTCAGCCCAACACGCCCCTCCCCTTCACCGTCGACCTGCACCAGCAGACGTACACGTTCGAGAAGGGCCACCGGATGATGGTGCAGGTGCAGAGCACCTGGTTCCCGCTCTACGACCGGAATCCGCAGACGTGGGTGCCGAACATCTTCGAGGCGAAGGCGAGCGACTTCAGAGCCGAGACGCACCGTGTCTGGCATACGCCCGAGCAGGCGTCGTACGTCGCGGTGACCGTGTTGCGCTGAACCGGACGCCAATGGCGGAGGCCGCCGGACTCTTGACGGCGCGTCGGGACGGCCGTATGTGTAGACAGACTGCACGTGTGGCTCGTCCACCTATTTCGCCGCTCATGCCTCGACCTGACGTCGCCAGCCGCAGCGATCTGCCGCCCGGCACGCTCGAGATGTTGATTCTGAGAACGCTCACGCTCGGATCGCTGCACGGCTACGCCATCGCGCAGCACATCGCCAAGCTGTCCGACGGCGTGTTCAAGGTCGAGCAGGGATCCCTCTATCCGGCGCTCGAGCGGCTGCTCAATAAAGGGTGGGCGACGGTGCGTTGGGACGAGACGCCGACCAAGCGGCATGCGCGCTACTACTCGATCACGGCGTCGGGGCGAAAGCAGCTCAAGGAAAAACAGTCGCACTACCAGCGCGTCAGCGCCGCCATCGCGCGGGTGATGCGCGCGAGCTGAGGCAACGGAGAAGCCAATGTCACTTATCGACGGATTGCTTCACCGGCTGCGCGTGTTGCATCGTGGCGAGCGCTACTCCGAAGAAATCGCCAGCGAACTGCGATTCCACGCCGACCTCGAGGCTCTCGCGCAGCGTTCCGAGAACCGCGACCGGGTGGCCGCGGAGATCTCCGTGCGGCGCGCGGTCGGCAATGTTACGTACTACCGCGAGGAGGTTCGGCGCATGACACCGCTCGCCTGGTTCGACGGCCTTCGCCAGGACCTGAACTACGCCTGGCGCGGATCGGCTCGCGCCCCCGGCTTCACGGCAGCCGCCGTCATCACGCTCGGACTCGGCATCGGCGTGAACGCGTCGGTCTTCTCGTTCTTGGACCGCTTGTTCGTCCACGCGCCGGACGGGGTCGTCGCGCCGTCGGCCGTGCGGCGACTGTACATCGAGTACTCACGTCCGGAGGAACCAAGCGGACGCCTCGCGTTCGACTCGTTCTCCTATCCGTACATCAGAGCGCTGACGCTTGCCGAAGACTCGAGCGTCAAACTGGCCGCGTTCACGTCCGCCGACTCCACGGCGATCGTGGACGGCGAGGCGCGCGTTCCGGTTCGATTGAGCCGAGTCACGGGCGGCTATTTCTCGGTGCTTGGAGTAGTCGCGGAGCGCGGGCGCCTGTTCACCGGCGAAGAAACTCGAATCGAGTCTCCAACGCCGGTCGCGGTCATCAGCGACGCGCTGTGGCGCTCGTCGTTCGGCGCCGACGAACATATTCTCGGGCGGGCGATCGCGATCGGGACACGTCGCTTCACGGTCATCGGCATTGCCGCGCGGTCGTTCTCCGGAATCGATGTCGACGCGGTCGACGTGTGGGCGCCGGCCAACACATACGAGGGCTCCGGGTTCAACGGTCTCGCGTGGTACGACACGTTTCAAAGCGCATTTCGGTTGATCGCACGCGTCCCGCCCGCCTTGCCCGAGACGAAGGTTCTCACCGCGGCGACGGCGGCGATTCGCTCGGTTCATCTCACGGGATGGTTCTACGATTCGACGGCCGTCGCGCGAGCCGGTTCGATTCTGCGTGCGGCGGGGCCATCGAAGGCCGAGAAGGAAGTGTCGATCTCAACGCGGATCGCCGGCGTCGCCCTCATCGTATTTCTGATCGCGGTCGCGAACGTCACGAACCTGCTGCTCGTTCGGGCGGCACGACGTCGCCGCGAGATGGCGGTGCGACGAGCGCTGGGCGTCTCAGGAAAGCGCCTCTACCAACAACTGCTCACTGAGAGCGTATTCCTCGGCCTGTTGGGAGGCGCAGCCGCGGCGCTCTTCGCGGTCTGGGGTGCTACGGCGCTGCGGCGCTTGCTCCTGCCCGGAACTCACTGGGCGACGAGCGCTGTCGACGGCGCGACGCTCGTCTTCGTCGCACTCGCGGCACTCGCGGCCGGCGTGGTCGCCGGGCTGGCGCCCGGTTTTCAATCGACGCGGCCGGAGCTGGTGAATTCGTTGCGTGCGGGCGCGCGTGAGGGATCGTATCGCCACTCTCGATTACGGTCCACGCTGCTCGTGGTGCAGACCGCGCTGTCCCTTGTGCTGATGGTCGGAGCGGGGTTGTTCGTCAAAAGCCTCGATTTGGTGCGATCGATCGACACCGGATACGACGTCGAGCACTTGGCGTTCGTTGGCCCGCGGTTCCCCGGCGCGAGACCACCGGCGGGCGAGGTTGTCGCCAGGCTCGAGCTCGCCGTCTCGAGGTTGCGGGACGTGCCGGCAATCGAGGGCGTCGGAATGACGTCGATCGCACCGATGCGCGGTGCGTCTTACACGACGATCACCCTCCCCGACCGAGACTCGCTTCCCGAGTTCGAGGGCGAGCGCGGCGCGTCGGTTTCGGCCGTCTCGCCAGGCTATTTTGGCGCCGTGGGAATTCCGGTGCTCGCGGGGCGGGATTTTGGAGACGAAGATCGTCACGGCGGTCAGAACACCTTGATCGTGAGTCGAGCCATGGCTCGGACCTACTGGCCGGGAAAGACTGCGATTGGCCAGTGTCTAAAACTCGGCAAGCGTAGCTCCTCCGCCCCTTGCGCCACCGTCGTAGGAATCGTCGGCGACGTTCATCGCTACGACGTCGTAGAGAAACCGAGGCTGCAGTTCTACCTTCCCGCGACGCAGGCGGACACGTTTTTCACTCCGACCGTGCTGGTCATTCGCGCGCGCGGCGCAAACCTGATGGCCGCCGGAGCGATCGCCGCGGCTGAGTTGCGGCGTGCGTTTCCCACTTCCTCGCCGGCCGTGATCCGAACCATGGCGCAGTCGCTCGAGCCGCAGTTCAGGCCCTGGCGGCTCGGCGCCAGGCTCTTCTTGGCGCTCGGCATCCTCGCGCTAGTGGTCGCGGCGATCGGCGTCTACAGCGTGGTTGCGTACTCGGTCAGCCAGCGTACGCGCGAAATGGGGATTCGAATCGCGCTCGGCGCGCGGACGGCCGATGTTCTTTCCCTTGTCGTCGGTGAGGGCGCGCGGACCGTTGCGATCGGCGTACTCGTCGGTGTCCTGGTCTCGCTTGCGGCCGGCCGCCTCGTCGCGACGCTGCTTTACGGAATTACCGCGCACGATCCTGCGGTGCTTGCGGGCGCGGCTGTCGTGCTGATGCTCGTCGGCATGACGGCCAGCATGGTTCCGAGCGTTCGCGCCGCGAAAGTCGATCCCGTCGTCGCGCTCCGATCCGACTGAACGTCACTCGGAACGCAACGCGATGTTCGGATCGACGCCCGCGGCGCGCGCCGCGGGCACGACGCTCGCCACCAACGCCACGACGATCATGACGCCGGCGACGAGCGCATATGCCGCCGGGTCTGTGGCCGACTCGCCGTAGAGCAGCGGCTGCACCCAGCGTGAGGCGCCGAGGGCCACGAGCACGCCGAGACAGACGGCCACCGCGACGAACGCGAATCCCTGGCGAGCCACGATCGAAACGACGTCGCGCGCGCGTGCGCCGAGCGCGATGCGAACGCCGATCTCGTGGCGCCGTTGCGCGACGTCGTACGCGATGACGCCATAAAGACCGACCGCGGCGACGATTAGGGCGAGCAGCCCGAACGTCGTGAACAGCACCGCGCCCAGTTTCCACGAACGCCGCGAAATGTCCACCAACTCGGCGAGCGGACGCACGACGACAAAGCCCTCGCCGGGCATCGCCGCCTGCAGCCCGCGTCGAACGCGTTCGGGACCGTCGGTCACGGCCGGCGAGAGGCGCACGAGAATCGTGCTCGCCCACGCCGGATTCGCCTGTTCCACCGGGATGTAATACATGAAGCGCTGCTCGTCGGTCGCGGTCTGCATCGCCGCATCTTCGGCGACGCCGACGACCGTGCTGCATGGCGGCCGCGGATCCGGATGCAGCGCGTCCCACGCGACGTGGATGCACTGACCGATCGGATCCTTGTTTGGCCAGAGCGCTCGCCCCATCGCCTGGCTCACGACGGTCACGAGCGGCATGCCGGCGCGGTCCAGCGCGTCGAACGCGCGTCCGCGCACGATACGCGTCCGCATCACGTCGAAGTACTCGGGCGTCGTCATTTGGAAATTGAAGCGGCCCAGCCGCGCGACCGAGTCGATTCCCGGCACCGAGAGGTACGCGGTGTTGGTGCTGAACAGCAGGCTGTTTACGCGCGTCGCCGATTCCGCGCCTGGAATGGACTTCGCCGCGGCGAGCAGTCGCCGGCGCATGGCCACGGCGGCCGTGCTGTCCATTTGGTAGCCGCGAAAATCGAGAATCGCTTCGATCACGTTGGTCGCGTCGTATCCCAGCCGGATCGATACGACGTGTGTGAGGCTGCGAACGAAGAGCGCCGCGCCGATGAGGAGAACGACCGACAGCCCGCCCTGTGCGACGAGCAATGTCGACCGCAGGCGCGAGTGCTGCGTGACGCCGGCGCGCGCGCCCGGCTTGAGCGAGCCGGTCAGATCGGATCGCGTCGCGAGAACCGCGGGGCCGACGGCGACGAGAAGCGCTGAGGCAACCGCGCACGCGGCCGCCGCGCCGACCGTCCGCCAATCAGCGATCAATCCTCCTCCCGAAACGGCGACCTGCAGGAAGATCAATCGCTGAACGGCCGCGCCCGCCCACTCCGCGGCGACGAGTCCGGCCGCGCAGCCAAGGAAAGCGAGCAACAACCCCTCGACGACGAACTGCCCTATGAGGCGCCGGCGGCTCACGCCGAGCGCGAGTCGTACGGCGATTTCACGGCGCCGCCGAAGTACGCGAGCGAACATGAGGTTCGCGACGTTGGCGCAGGCGATCAACAACACGATGGCGGCGACGCCGGCGACCCAGAGCAGCACGCGCGCCTCGAGGCCCGCATCGGGAGCGGCCCACGATCGCAGCGACCCCTCGAGGGCGCGGGGTTTGGCGATCGAGTCCGGCGTCATGCCGGGATTGAGCGCGCGTTGCGCCGTCCGACTCTGAATGAACGCATTCGTGAGGTCCGCGTCCGACGCGGCGTCCGACACGCCGGCGCGCCGCCTGACGATGATCTCCGTCCAGTCCCACGAGTACGTCTTCAGGTATTTGCCGGCATCCCAATTCGGGCTGACGTTCGCCGGGATCGTCGTGATCGGAACGAAGAGATCGGGCTCGGCGCCGTTGTTCGCGGTGCCGACGAATCCCTCCGGCGCGACGCCGATGATCGTGTACTTCGCGAGCCCGACCGCCAGCTGCTGTCCGATGACATTTTGTCCGCCGAATTCCGACTGCCAGAACGCGTGCGTCAGCACCGCGACGCGCGTTCCGTTGGGCGCCGCGTCTTCGGCAGCGACGAAATACCGACCGCGAAGCGCCGGAGCGTCGAAGAGATCGAAGAAGGCTGCGCTCACCCCGTCGACGTGCTTGACGCGCGTCGCCTGTCCGGTGCCCACCGCCAGACGCCACTCCGAGACGGCGGCGATCTGCGAGTACGAGTGCGTCCCCTTCGCGATGTCGAGATACCGCGTGTAGGGCATCGTCGCGTACGTGAGCGTTCGCCCCCGCAACGTCGTACTGAGATAGACGCGGTGCACTTCGCCCGGCGCCCGCATGTACGGGTACGGCCTGAACATCAGCCGGTCGATGATGGCGAACATCGTCGTGTTGGCGCCGATGCCGAGCGCGAGCGTCACGATCACGGTCGCCGTGAAGCCGGGCGACCGTCGCAGTCCGCGAGCCGCGTAGCGCAGGTCGTGCAGGAATGCGTCGGCGGCGGGAAAACCCCACGCATCCCGACTGGCCTCTCGCGCGCGCAGTGAACTTCCCACTTGGCGTCCCGCCTGGGCTCGCGCGTCCGCGGGCGTCAGGCCTTCGCGCTCCAGATCGCGCGCGAGAAGCTCGACATGTTCGTCGATCTCGCCGCTCAACCGGCGCTCGAGCTCGCGCCGCCGGCCCCATGTCACGGCACGTCGCCAGAGTTCGCCGAGCGTCATGACTCCGCCCCGCGCAACACGCGCATCGTCGCCGCGACTGCGCGCTGGAATTCGCTCTCCTCCTCCCCGAGCTGCCGACGCCCCGCCGCCGTGAGGCGATAGTAGCGCGCGGTTCTCCCGGTCGGAGTCTTCTTCAATTCCGACGTGATCCACCCTTTCGCTTGCATCCGCTGAAGCGCCGGATAAAGCGATCCTTCCTCGACCCGCAGCGCATCGCGCGACAGCCGCTTGATGTGCTGCGCGAGCCCATAACCGTGGAACGGGCCCGCGGACAGTGTCTTCAGAATCAGCAAGTCGAGCGTTCCGGCGAGGATCTGCGAGCGGTCGTCCATAATGGTCAGGTCTATGGTTGTCACGTCTGGGTATACGTTGGACACCGCGATTGGAGCAATGGTTTGGTGGCCGAGTGGACGGGTGGACGGAAAGGCGCTCCGCAAAGCGCCGAAGACGAGTCCGGCACGATGTTCAGCCCCGTTCACCCGTCCACCTGTCCACCTGTCCACCTGTCCACCTGTCCACCATCAAGTGGCAACCCGGCGCTGCCTGGGGTATTGTCAAATCATGCGGTTCCACACGTACACGAAGTTCAGCCCCGAGCTGGCCGACGCGATCGATCTGCAGTCGCTGCTCGACAAGCTCGCCGACTTTCTGCTCCAGTCGGGGTTTGCGGGCGGCGACAATCAGTCGTACTACGGCTGGGATACGGGCGACGAGCAGAATCGATCGCTCGAAGCGCTCAAGCAGGCGATCCTCGATGCGCTCATGGAGAGCGGGCAGTTCACGCCCGAGATGCTCGAGGCGCTCCGCGGCGGCGAGGATTCCGAGGGTCAGGCCAAGCTCGCGCAACTTCTCGACCAACTGGTCCAGCGGCTGATCGACGAGGGCTACCTCAACATCGAGAATGCGCCGCAGATGCCCGCGGGACACCAGGCGGTCACCGGACCCGGCGGACTCGCCAAGGCCGCCGCCCGCGACGTGAACTTCAATCTCACCGACAAGGGCATCGACTTCCTGGGCTATAAGACTTTACGAAACCTGCTCGGCTCCCTCGGAAAGTCGAGCTTCGGCAGCCACGACACGGCATATCTGGCGACGGGCATCGAAGCCGACGGATGGAGCAAGCCGTATGAGTTCGGCGACGTGCTCAACCTCGACGTCAACGAGACGCTCAAGAATTCCCTGGCTCGCACGGGCAAGATCGAAGTGCCGATGGACCTCGACTACTCGGACCTCATGGTGCGGCAGGCCGAGTACCGATCGTCGTGCGCGACGGTGCTCATGCTCGACTGCTCGCACTCGATGATCCTCTACGGCGAAGATCGGTTCACGCCGGCGAAGAAGGTCGCGCTCGCGCTCACGCATCTCATTCGCACGCAGTTCCCCGGCGACACGCTCAAAGTCGTGCTCTTCCACGACTCGGCGGAGGAGATTCCGCTGGCGACGCTCGCCACGGCACAGGTGGGACCGTATCACACGAACACGGCGGAAGGGCTCAAGCTCGCGCGCCGTCTGCTGCTGGCCCAGAAGAAGGACATGCGGCAGATCATCATGATCACCGACGGCAAGCCGAGCGCGCTCACGCTGCCCAATGGGCAGATCTACAAGAACTCGTTCGGGCTCGACACGACCGTCATCGCGCAGACGATCCGCGAAGTGGCGAACTGCCGGCGCTCGGGGATCATGATCAACACGTTCATGCTCGCCCGCGACCGCATGCTGGTCGAGTTCGTGAAGCGCGTGTCCGAGATCAGCAAGGGCAAAGCCTACTTCACGTCGACGATGACGCTCGGGCAGTTCATTCTCATGGACTTCCTCAAGCGTAAGACGCGAAAAGTCAGCTAGGACGTCGTCAGATCTCGCGGGCGAGAACGCGGCGCAGCAACCCGACGTCGATGTTGCCGCCGCAGAAGACGATCCCCACGCGCTTTCCCGCGAGACGGTCGGCCAACTTCGGCACCGCGGCGAACCCCATCGCCGCCGCGCCCTCGACCAGGTTGTGCGTCTCGGCGACGATCGTGCGGAGCGCTTCGGCAATCTCGCCGTCGGTGACGGTCACGAACCCGGCGAGCCCCTCCTGCAGCGCGGGAAACGTGAGATCGTACGTCGTCCGCGTCGCCACGCCTTCGGCGAACGTGTCGGCGCGCGGCGTCGTGAGACGGGTGTGCGCGTGCCACGAATCATGGATCGCGCTTGCTCCGGCGGCCTGGACGCCGTAGACCTCGAGCGCGGGCGACAGCACGCGCGCGACCGTCATCGCGCCGACGGCCTGGGAGCCGCCTCCCGTCGCAATGACCAACGCATCGAGGTCGGGCTCCTGCGAGAGAATCTCGAGCGTCATCGTACCGGCGCCGGCGACGACGCGCGGGTCGTTGGTGGAGTGGGCGACGAGGCGTCCTTCCGTGGCGGCGATGCGCTGCATCACGCCGACCGCTTCATCGTAGTCGCGTCCTTCTTCGACGACGGTCGCGCCGAGCGCCCGCATCGCCGCGTTCTTGTCGGGGTTGTTCCCCGCCGGCACGCAAACGGTGACGCTCACGCCGGCCAACTGTCCGCCGAACGCAATTCCCTGTCCGTGGTTGCCCGTGGACGCGGCGACGACCCCGCGACGTCGCTCGTCGGCGTCGAGCGCGGTCATGAACGACAGCCCGTTGCGGATCTTGAACGAATTGGTCGGCTGATGGTTCTCGTGCTTCACGAACAACTCGATGTCGTTGCCGACGATTGCCGAGAGCCGCGGGTACGGGCGAAATGGCGTCGGAGACAGGTGGCGTGCGATGCGGTCGCGCGCGGCTTCGACGTCGTGAAAGGTGATCGGCCAGACGGCCTTCTCAGTGGATTGTATGGCAGTCATTGAGGAACCGATGTAGAAACCAACATTGAAGTGAGCGCGATGATCACGACGCCGACCGCGAGCTCGCCGAGAGCGCTGCGGCCAAAGCGTCGTCGCGTGTCGTCCGTCCATTCCGGAGTGACGACCCGGCGCCAGTGATAGGCGCCGAACGCGAGCGCGATCAGCACGAACACGAGTTTTCGGAACAGCCAGCTGCCGTAGTCCGTCGTCCAAAGCGCGTTGAAGGCCGGCAACCGAAGAAACGCGGCAATCACCCCGCTCAGGACAACCAGGACCACGCCGTCCACGGCGGCTGTATGGTAAGCGCGCGTCAACGACGACCCGGCGCGAGGTGCGTCCGCCGGACTCATTCGCCCGAGCGCCGGCAGTCCGATGCCTACCATGATGAAGAGGGCGCCGACCCAAGAGCCGGCGCCGAGCACGTGGGTCACGTCCGCCGCGATCGCGAGCGCAGTGTGTCGCATCGCGGCGGCGTGGCCGGTCAGCGCCTCGCTCACGCAGATGAGGACAGCACCAAGCGCAACGACGAACCATGGGCGCGTCGATTCCGACGCGGCGAGCAGGCCGACGAGCGTGATGATCACTCCGACCGCGCCAGTCAGCCAACCATGTCCCCAGCGTGTGTCGCTCACCACTGTCATCACGGCGGCGATGGGTGAGGCCGCACCGGAAACCAGCTGCGATTGCAGCGCGAGGCGCGCGATCGTCGTCACGGCGAACAACGCGACCGCCGCGAACCCCGCGCGTCTCGTTCGCGTGGCGATATCGCGCGCGGCTTCGTCGGGAAGCGCCGCCTCGTGGAGAACGGCGAGCCTGAAGACCGCGGCGCCGATCAAGAGCAGCAGCGCGAGGAGTTCCGCCCAGCGGATCGCCGGCGGCGTTGCGGTTTGAGAAGCGCCGGACGGCTTGGGTGGAACAACCGGCGCCACCGTCACGCCGGGAGTCTGCGCCTTCGCGGCGCCCGGAGCCGCTGCGACGCGGAACGAGAAGTTCCCATTCGTCGGGTGACCGTCGGACGCGGCCGTTCGCCATACTACGGAGTAGGGGCCGGCCGTCAGCGCTCGGGTGATCGCGAGCGACAGCCCGTTCGGTTCGATACCAGCCGGCGCGCCGAGCGGGACGGCCGCTCCAGTCGAATCGAGCAGTTGAATCGCGGTGAAGCGCGGCTCGGGTCGCTCGGAAAACCACAGCTTGAGGGTCGTCGGCGCCGTGTCCAACACTGCGTTGGCGGCCGGAGCGCTCTTGACCAGTCGGGCGTGGGCGAAGAGAATCGCCGGCGTCGCCAAAACAATGAACGCCGCGAGCGTGGCGGCGATGGGATGGCGAAGGGATCTCGGGAATCGCACGCCCAAAGATCGAGGCCGAGAGTGTCGGGCGCAAACGGGCGACACAGTCGCCCTTTCGCCAGGGCGAACGACGGTTCACGGCTTTCGCCGGGTGGACGTACATTTCGCGACCACCCGCCAGGCCCCACACGCCTCTCGATGCTCTCGCTCGCTTCGATCCTGCTGCTCGGATTCGTGCTCGGCATGCGTCACGCGACCGATCCGGATCATGTCGTCGCCGTCACGACGATCGTGAGCGACGAGCGTTCGCTGTGGCGCGCCAGCTCGATCGGCGCGGTTTGGGGCGTGGGGCACAGCATCACGATCCTCGCAGTCGGCGGAGCGATCGTGATTTTCCGGCTCGTCATTCCGCCCCGTCTGGGACTCGTGCTCGAGTTCTGCGTCGCCGTGATGCTGATCCTGCTCGGTATGTTGACGCTCAGCGGCCGTCGCGTCGGCTCGGCGAGCAACCTGGCGCGCCCGCTCGTCGTCGGGATCGTACACGGGCTGGCGGGGTCGGCGTTCGTGGCGCTGCTGGTGCTCGCGGCGGTGCCGGGAGCGATGCTCCAGTTGCTCTATCTGGCGCTCTTCGCGACCGGAACGATCGCCGGAATGGCCCTGATCACGATCGTGGTCGCGCTTCCATCGGCGGTCACGGCGCGGCGGTTCGTCAGCACGCAGCGCTACCTGCGGCTCGCGAGCGGTTTGGCGAGTCTCGTTTTCGGCGTCGTACTCGTCCAGCGGGGTGTATCGCAGGGACTGTTCGACGCGGTGCCGCACTGGACGCCGCAGTGACGGCTGGCGCGTCGGCGCGCCGCGAATTCAGCCGTCGCTTGCGACGGTGGTATGCTCGCAACGCACGTGATCTTCCGTGGCGGCGGACGCGCGACCCTTACGAAGTGCTCGTGTCCGAGCTGATGCTTCAGCAGACGCAGGTCTCCCGGGTCGTGACGCGGTACGGCGAATTCCTCGAGCGGTTTCCCACGCTCCACGACGTCGCGCGGGCGACTCCCGGCCGGGTGATGGAGGCGTGGGAGGGTCTCGGCTACTACGCGCGAGCGCGCAACCTGCACCGGCTGGCCCGCGAGGTAACCGATCGAGGCCGCGACGCCGATGCGCGTCTGCCGGCCGACGCGGCCGAACTGCGCGGGCTGCCGGGAATCGGCGCATATACGGCGGGGGCGGTGTCGTCGTTCGCCTACGAGCGCCGCGCTGCGCTGGTGGACACGAACGTGGCGCGGGTTCTCAAGCGCGCCTTCGCTCCGGCGATCGATCCGAAATCTTCGCGGGGCCAGCGGACGACGTGGACGATCGCCGAGTCGTTGTTGCCGCGCACCGGACGCGCCACGTGGACGCACAACCAGGCGCTGATGGAGCTGGGCGCCCTCGTCTGCACGGCGCGCGTTGCGCACTGCGGGCGGTGCCCCGTACGTTCGCTCTGCGCTTCGGCGGCGAAACCCGCACGGGTCCGCCGGCGTAATAAACTCATGGCGAAGTTGAATTCTTCCTTGGAGGCTGCCCCGTGAATCACGACGCCGAAGTTCTGACCGTGATTTTCATATTCGTGGGCAGCATTGTGAGCATCGGGTGCTTGACGGGGATCCTCACGACGTGGATCAAGTACCGGGCTAAGCGCGTGGTCAGCACGGACCTCACGGCCCGTCTGGGGGAGATCTCGGATCGCATGGCGAAGCTCGACAATGCCGTGGACGCGATGGCCGTCGAGGTCGAGCGAATCTCCGAGGGACAGCGCTTCGTGACGAAGGTGCTGGCCGAGCGCGGTTCGACGCCCGCCATTGGCGATCCCGCGCGCGCGGGCGGGTCCGCGCAGCGGCACTAGGCCCTAGATTTTAGCTCACGGATGACGGAGCCAGCGTGCTCCGTCGTGGGTCACTCTTGGAGATTCGTGAGCACATGAGCACCACATTGGCCGCCCCGGCGGGGGCCTCCGCTCAGGCCGGGGGCGAGTTGCGGGCGACGGGCACGCTCGACATCAAGGATTCGCGCACCAGCAAATCCTACTCCGTTCAAATTCTCGAAGGCGGCGTCGAAGGCGATACCGCCTCGCGCGCGATGGACCTGCGGCAGATCAAGACGTCGCCCGAAGAATTCGGGCTCATGACGTACGATCCCGCCTTCATGAACACCGCAGCGTGCAAGAGCGCGATCACGTTTATCGACGGCGACAAGGGGATTCTGCGCTACCGCGGCTATCCAATCGAACAGCTCGCCGAGAAATCGACCTTCCTCGAGGTCGCGTGGCTGCTGCGCAACGGCGAATTACCGACGCAGAGCGAGTACGACTCGTGGGTGCACGACATCACGTACCACACGTACGTGCACGAGAACATCAAGACGTTCCTGCAGGGCTTCCGCTACGACGCGCACCCGATGTCGATGCTCTGCTCGGCGGTGGCGGCGCTGTCGTCGTTCTACCCGGAAGCGAAGAACATCCACGACCCCACGCAGCGGAACATCTCGATCATCCGTCTGCTGGCGAAGCTTCCGACGCTCGCCGCCTTCTGCTACCGGCACATCAAGGGTCTGCCGTTCATTTATCCCGACAACGACCTCAGCTACGTCGAGAATTTCCTCTCGATGGTGGCCCGAATGTCGGAGCCGAAGTACGAGGCGAACCCGGCGTTCGTGAACGCGCTCGAGATTCTATTCATCCTCCACGCCGACCACGAGCAGAACTGCTCCACCAGCGCGGTTCGCGCCGTGGGTTCGTCGCACGTCGACCCCTTCTCGGCCATCACGGCCGGGGTGGCGGCGCTCTACGGCCCGTTGCACGGCGGCGCGAACGAGCAGGTGCTGAGGATGATCAATGAAATTGGCCATCCGAAGAACGTCCCCGCTTTTATCGACGAGGTAAAAGGCGGAAAAGGCAGTCGATTGATGGGCTTCGGGCACCGCGTCTACAAGAGCTACGATCCGCGGGCGAAGATCGTGAAGAAGCTCGCCGACGACGTGTTCAAGCAGGTCGGTGTGGACAAGGACCTCGAGATCGCGCTCAAGCTCGAGGAAGTCGCGCTGCACGATGACTACTTCGTGTCGCGCAAACTCTATCCGAACGTCGACTTCTACACGGGGCTGATCTATCGGTCGATGGCCTTCCCGACCGATTTCTTCACCGTGCTCTTTGCCGTCGCGCGCACCGCCGGCTGGCTCGCGCAGTGGGAAGAAATGCTGAACGACAAAGAGCAGAAGATCGCGCGTCCCCGGCAGATCTACACGGGCTACGGCGAGCGACCGTTCACGTCGCGGTTGTCGAACCGGTTCCCGCCGGCAAAGCAGGACGCGATGAAGAAGTGATCAAACCGGCTTGGCGCGCGCCAGCTTCAGGACGGTCTCCCATTCCTTTGGAGTGACCGGCTGAACCGAGAGTCGGCCAAGCCGGACGAGCGCCATCGACGCGAGGGCGTCGACCTTCTTGATCTCGTCCAGCGAGACGGGGCGCGGTAATCGCTCGATGCCGCGCACGTCGACCATGAACCAGGTGGGCGCCTCGGGGTTGCTCTTGGGATCGTAGTGCGGATCGTTCGCGTCGAACGCGGTGCTGTCCGGGTACGCCTCGCGCGCGACCTCCGCGATCCCGACGATCGCCGACGGGTTGGCGTTCGAATGATAGAAGAAGACCCGGTCGCCCTTCTTCATCGCCCGCATATGTCCGCGCGCCGCGAAGTTCCGGACGCCGTCCCAGAAGGTCGTCTGATCCGGACGTGCCATCAGGTCGTCGAACGAGAACGTTTCGGGCTCCGACTTCACGAGCCAATAGCTCGGCCCCTCAGCGCGCGGCGCCGCCCCGCCTGCGGCCGTCGGACTCTTCGCGGCCGCTCCGCGTGAGCGCGACTTGGCCGGCTTTTGCTTTTTCGCTGCAGGCTTGCGCGTCTTGGCTTTTTTCGCGGTCGCTTTTGGCATGGATGGGCGGTATGGGCGATTGGTCGCACTCAGTCTAAGAGCCTCCGGTTTCCGCCGACAATGCTTTACCGCACTCTCCGGGCGGAACTGCCATCCGTTAACGACGTTCGGGGTGGGACTGTTCTCCGCGGACCAGTGCAGTATTGCCGACACTGCCCGACACTGCCCGGCGATACTGCCTCGGCTCCGCTCCGAACAGTCCCACCCGTCACTCATCAATGATTGCGTCCTGATGGATCCGCCAAGCCAACTGGGCGCGCGCATGATCGATCGGCACCGAGTCGGCACAATCGCGAATGTGACCACGCCCCCGCGAGCGCGACCACACAGAGAGGCAGCGTCGAGACGTCCCGGGGTCTGGAGCGCGAGCCGAGGCAATGCTGCCGGGCAGTGTCGGCAGCATTGGACTGGTCGCGCGGAAGACCCCGGGCGGCTCGGCGCGTGACCGGTTCATGCGCAGTCCATCGGATGGAGCGCGCTGAGCGCGCGGGTTGCGGCTTGCTGCGCTCACCAGGGTCGTCCAGTTTTCGCGCGTGAACATGGCAGCCGGTTTCGACGCATTCGTCGTTGGCGTGAAAATGGTGTTGCTCGCCATCGGCGGCCTCGTCGCCGTCGCCTGCGTTCTCGACTGGGCGGTTCGGACCCGCCGGGTCAGTCCCTTCAGTCGGAGCGCGCGATTCGCGCGCGCCCGGATCGACCCGCTCATGTCGCCCGTCGAGCGGGTGATCCTTCGGGCCGGTGGCGTTCCGTCGGCGGCGCCGCTCTGGATGATCGTCGGCTACGCGGTGTTCGGCATTTTGCTCGTGAGCGCGTTGAATCTTTTCGGCGGTCTCCTCGCTCAGGTGGTTTATGTCGCCAGGGTTCCGCGCGCGCTGCCAATGCTGCTGGCCTCATGGGCGTTTTCGGTGCTCAAGGTCGCCCTTCTGGTACGAGTCATTTCGTCGTGGCTGCCGATTTCGCCATATTCGCGCTGGGTCCGCTGGTCGTACATCTTGACCGAATGGATGATCGCACCGCTGCGCAGGCTGATTCCGAGCCTCGGGCCAATCGACATCACGCCGATCATCGCATGGCTCTTGCTCAGTTTGTTGCAGAGCATCCTAGGCATTCCGTGAGTCCGTTGCGGGTGGACGTATCGAAGGGTCGAGCTCGGTTGGCGATTCACGTGCAGCCGCGCGCACCACGGAGCGAAATCGTCGGAGTTCACGGCGAAGCCTTGAAGGTGCGGCTTAGTGCGCCGCCGGTCGACGGCGCGGCGAACGAGGAGCTCGTGAAATTGCTTGCCCACACCTTCGCAGTCGCACGGCGCTCGATTAGAATTCTCGCGGGCGAACACTCGCGATCGAAGATCGTCGAGATCGAAGGAGTCACAGACGTCGCGATCCGCGCCGTCGTCGAAGGCGGGGCTCGATGACGGTCCTGCCGCCGGAACAATGACGCAAATTCTCTTGGTCGGTACAGAGACCCCGCTGCTGGAAGGTCTGGCGCAATCATTCGCGGCGCTTGGGCTCACGACATCGGTGGTGCACACGCTTCACGAGGCGCGCGAGATGGCGACGCAGCAGGCGCCCCTCATCGCGATCGTGAGTCATGGGCTGGCGTCGGAGTCGACCGGAGAGACGCTGAACGTTCCGTTGGCTCCGGGCGGCGCTCTCGTGCTGTATAGAGCCGGGACATCGGGGTCCGCGGCGCTGTCGCCGACGTTGCAGCGCGCGGTGCTCGCCGACCTCACACTCCCGCTCGAGCGAAATCGTCTCATCGCGCTCGTGCAGCACGTGGGCGAGCGCGCCAAGACGACCGGTCGCGGCTTCGACGATTCGAGCCGCGAGCGCCTTCCGCGCGCGTAGTCCCTTTTCCGAGCACCCACACATGCGCGACCTGGCGACGACGCTGCGGACGGGTTTGCTCGCGCTAGCGCTGGGTCCGCTCGGAGTGGCAGGGCGGCACGTTTCGTTACAGCGCCCCGCCCGCCCCGAGGCGCGCCTTCGAGTCATCGGAACGAACGACTTTCACGGTGCGCTCGAACCGCGTCGCGACACGCGCGGCGTGCTGCGCGGCGGCGCCGCCGCGCTGGCCGCGACGATCGAACGCGCCGAAGGCGAATGCGCGGCGCCCGACTGCCAGTGGGTCCTCGTGGACGGCGGCGACGAGTTCCAGGGAACGCTGGCGTCGAACCTCGCGTACGGCCGCCCCGTTTCGGGCATCTACAATCACCTGGGCTACACGGCGGCGGCGCTCGGGAACCACGAGTTCGACTGGGGAACGGATACGCTACGTGCGCGCATGCGCGACGAACACTACGACGTTCTCGCCGCAAACGTGCGCTTCACCGACGGTCGCGACGTGCCGTGGATCCGCGACGACACCATCGTCACGCGCGGTCCGTTCACGATCGGCATCATCGGCATCATCACGCGATCGACAGAGACCGCGGCGAAGGCCAGCAACATCGCGGGGCTGCGCTTCGACGATCCGGCGCCGATCGTCGACAGTCTCACGGCCGACCTTCGCCGACGCGGCGCGAACACCGTCATCGTCCTCGCGCACGCCGGCGGGTTCTGCGACGCCAACGGATCGGGCGCTTGCAACGGCGAGATCTTCGACATGGTGCGATCGCTCAAGCAACACGTCGACGCGGTCGTCGCCGGCCACTCGCATTCGCTCGTCAATACGGTGATCAACGGCGTGCCGATCGTGCAGGCGTACTCGCACGGCTCGGCGATCGACGTCGTCGACATTCCGCTCGACCGGTCGAACGCGACGCGCCACGAAGTCCGCAATGTCTTCCCCGACTCGATCCAGGCCGACGCCGCCGTCGCTGGTGACGTGAGCGCCGCGGTTTCCGCCGTCGCCGAGCGCGCCGGCGAGCGCGTCGCGACGATCGCCGAGGACATGCCGGGAACGGACGAATCGCCGTTGGGCGACCTCGTCGCCGACGCGATGCGCGCCGCCGGACACGCCGACTTCGCGATGATGAACCACGGCGGCGTTCGCGCGGCGCTCAAGAAAGGCCTCGCGAACTACTCGCACGTCTTCGAGGTGCAGCCGTTCGGCAACGTTCTTTACAAGCTCACGGCCAAAGGCGCCGACATGCGCCGCTACTTCGAGCGCTCGGTGAGCGGCAGAAAGCCCAGTGCATGGCTCGGCGGGGTGCATCTGATGTTCGATCCAGCCCGGCCGGCGGGGTCGCGAATCACGTCCCTCACGCTGGCCGACGGGAGCCCGTTCGACGACGCCGCCACGTACACGATCGTCATCAACGATTTCATGCTCACGGGCGGGAGTGGACTGGGATTCCCCGGCCAGCCGATTTCGTCGCAATCGGTGGACATCACCGATTTGGACGCGCTGATCGCGTATCTCCGCGCCGCGCCGCAACCTGTGCAGCCTCCCCGCGACGTTCGAATCCACGCCCTCGCGGCGAACGGCGCAACGAAATCGGGCTAGCCATCGTCCTTTCAAGGGCGTTAGACTACAAGGACAACTGTCCGTGGCGATTTTCGGCAACTTGCGGCCACGTTAAACATTCCGCTAAAGCGCCAGCCCGAGCGCTAGCGTTGCGGGCATTTTTCTTTGTTTCCCCAAAGGGCACTTCCGATGGCTGAGACGTCCTCCCGTACCGAGCAGCCGACCGCCGGCGTGACCCAGTCCGCGTATCTCGCGGCGGTCGCGCGCGGCGTGGTCGTGTTCGACGGCGCGATGGGGACCAACATCCAGCGCCATCACCCGACCGAACAAGACTTCGGCGGCAAGTCGCTCGAGGGGTGCAACGACCACCTGGTCCTCACCCGCCCGGACATCATCCAGTCGATTCATGAGTCGTTCCTCGAGGTCGGCTGCGACGTCGTCGAGACTTGCACGTTCCAATCGACGCCGCACCGGCTGCGCGAATGGGGGATCGAGGAAAAGACCCGCGAGCTGAACGTCACCGCCGCGAAGCTCGCGCGCGCCGCGTGCGACAAGTATGCGACTCCGGAACGCCCGCGCTTCGTCGCCGGTTCGATCGGGCCGACGGGGCTGCTCCTGTCGAGCAGCGACCCGGTTCTCTCCAACACGACATTCGCGGAGCTGGAAGAGAACTACTACGCGCAAGCGAAGTATCTCGTAGAAGGCGGCGTAGACGTCCTGCTGATCGAGACCGCGCAGGACATCCTCGAAGTAAAGGCGGCGATCGCCGGCTTTCAGCGGTTGTTCGACGAGATCGGACGCCGCGTGCCCGTTCAAGCGCAGGTGACGCTCGACACGAGCGGCCGCATGCTGCTCGGCACGGACATCGCCAGCGCCATGACGACCCTCGAAGCCCTGCCCATCGACATCATCGGGCTCAATTGTTCGACTGGCCCTGAGCACATGCGCGAGCCCATCCGCTATCTGGCGGGGAACGCGTCGCGCCCCGTCTCGTGCATTCCGAACGCCGGCCTGCCGCTCAACACCGGTACCGGCGACGCGATCTACCCGCTCGAGCCCGCGCCGATGGCCGACATGCTCGGCGAGTTCGTCGAGCAGTTCGGCGTGCGAATCGTCGGCGGCTGCTGCGGCACGAGGCCGGAGCATCTCGCGGCGATCGTCGATCGCGTGCGAGCGGCAACGCGCGCAAAGCCACCGGAGGCAAAGACTGCCCCGGCGACCGGCGGCGTCCGCGGCTCGCGGGTTCCGCGCGCGTCGTCGGCGATGCGCGCGATCGACTTCGACCAGAACCCGAAGCCGCTCCTCATCGGCGAGCGAGTGAACTCGCAGGGCTCGCGCAAGGTGAAACGACTCCTCCTCGCCGACGACTACGAGGGGATCGGCGACGTCGCGCGCGAGCAGGTCGAGTCCGGCGCGCACGTCCTCGACGTCTGCGTCGCCCTCACCGAGCGCGCCGACGAAGCCGAGCAGATGGCGAAGGTCGTGAAGCTGCTGTCGATGACCGTCGAGACGCCCATCATGGTCGACTCGACGGAAGCGTCAGTCGTGCAGCGAGCGCTCGAAGCGATTCCGGGCCGCGGCATCATCAACTCCATCAACATGGAGAACGGCCGCAAGCGCATCGATACGGTCGTTCCGCTCGCCAAGCGCTATGGCGCGGCACTCGTCGCCCTCACGATCGACGAGATCGGCATGGCCAAGACGCGCGAACGAAAGCTCGAGGTCGCGAAAAAGATTTACGACATCGTCGTCGGCGAGTACGGACTGGCCGCGCAGGACCTCATCTACGACGACCTCACGTTCACGCTCGCGACGGGCGACCAGGAGTGGGTCGAATCGGCCGTCGAGACGATCGAGGGCATTCGGCTCATCAAGCGCGAATTGCCCGGGGTCTTCACGAGCCTCGGCGTTTCGAACGTAAGCTTCGGCCTCACCCCCGAAGCACGCGCGGTGTTGAACTCCGTGTTCCTGCATCACTGTGTCGAGGCCGGGCTCGACATGGCGATCGTGAACCCGGCGCACGTCCAGCCATACGCCGAGATTCCAGCCGAGGAACGCTCGCTCGCCGACGATCTCGTGTTCAATCGGCGCCCGGACGCGCTCCAGCGCTTCATCGAGCACTTCGAATCGCGGACGGGCGGCGGCACCGCGCGCGCGGCCGAGGCCGAAGATCCGACCGCATCGATGTCGACGGATCAGCGCGTTCACTACATGGTCGTGCACCGCAAGAAGGACGGCATCGAGGCGGCTCTCGACGCGGCGGGCGTGCGCGAACAGCCGGTGCGCGTGCTCAACGACGTCCTGCTTCCCGCGATGAAGGAAGTCGGCGACAAGTTCGGCGCCGGCGAGCTGATTCTGCCGTTCGTGTTGCAGTCGGCCGAGGTGATGAAGAGAGCGGTGAAACACCTCGAGCAGTTCTTGGAGCGCGCCGAGGGCTACACCAAGGGCCGCGTGGTGCTGGCGACGGTCTATGGCGATGTGCACGACATCGGCAAGTCGCTCGTCAGCACGATTCTCTCCAACAACGGCTACACGGTCTTCGACCTCGGCAAGCAGGTGCCGGTCAACACGATCATCGAGAAGGCGCTCGAGGTAGACGCGGACGCGATCGGCCTCTCGGCGCTGCTGGTCTCGACGTCGAAGCAGATGCCGCTCTGCGTGCAGGAGCTCGACCGCCGCGGACTCAAGATTCCCGTGCTCATCGGCGGGGCGGCGATCAACCGGCGCTTCGGAAGGCGCGCGTTGTTCGTGGAGGGCGAGCGGGCGTACGATTCGGGCGTCTTCTATTGTAAGGACGCGTTCGAAGGGCTGGAGACGATGGACCGACTCCAGGACAGCGAAACGCGCACGCAGTTCCTGGCGCGCCTCCTCGACGACGCGCGCACCGACAAGTTTCTCTCGACGACAGTCGGCAAGGACGTCGCCGCCGGCTCGGCCGCCGGCCAACGGAGCGACGTCAACGCCGACAACCCGATTCCAACCGCGCCGTTCTACGGCGTGCGAACGATCGAAGACATTCCGCTCGACGAGGTCTTTTCGCTGCTCGATCTCGACGAGCTGTATCGCTTGCAGTGGGGGGCGCGCGGCTCCGGCGAAGCGTACGAAGCCGCGGTCCGCGAATTCGAGCCGACGCGCGCCCGTCTCCAGGAATCCGCGAAGTGCGACGGCTGGTTGCGGCCGCGGGCGGTCTACGGTCTCTTCCCGGCCCAATCGAGCGGCAATGACGTCATCATCTACGACCCGGACGCCTTTTCCCGAGACGGCACGACGCGCGAGATCGCGCGCTTCCACTTCCCCCGGCAGGAAGGGCGCGACCGTCTGTGCATCGCGGACTACTTTCGATCGGTCGACTCGAGCGACGTGGACGTCGTCGGATTTCAGGTGGTGACTGTCGGCGACGCGGCGACCGAGCGGTTCCAATCGCTTCAGACCTCCGGCGAATACACGGAAGCGTTCTACGGCCACGGCCTCGCCGTCGAAACGGCGGAGGCGGTCGCCGAGTGGATGCACCGGAAGCTTCGACACGATCTGGGCGTGCCCGGGGGCCAGGGAAAACGATACTCGTGGGGCTACGGCGCCTGTCCGGATCTCGAGGACCACGCGCAGCTCTTCAAGATTCTGCCCGCCGAGCAGTCGCTCGGCATGCAACTCACGAGCGCGTTTCAGCTGATCCCGGAACAGAGCACCGCGGCGATCATCGTCCATCACCCGCAAGCGAAGTACTACGCCGTCCGCGGTGAGGGAAGCGCCCGATGAACGCGACGATCGAACGGCTGCTCGACCCGGACTCCATCGTCGTGTTCGACGGCGCGATGGGCACGATGCTCTACAGCAAGGGCGTGTTCATCAACCAGTGCTACGACGAGCTGAACGTCAGGGCGCCCGACCTCGTGCGCGATATTCACGCGCAGTACGTGAAGGCGGGCGCCGACGTGATCGAGACGAACAGTTTCGGCGCGAATCGCGTGAAGCTCGTGCAGCACGGCTTGCAGGATCAGGTGAAAGAGTTGAATCGCGCCGCCGCGAAAGTCGCGCGCGACGCGGCCGACGGGCGCGCGCTCGTCGCTGGAGCCGTCGGACCATTGGGCATTCGCCTCGAGCCGTACGGTCCGACGAGCAAGGACGAAGCGCGCGCGATCTTCAAGGAGC
>DASYSS010000064.1 GCA_036003045.1 Gemmatimonadaceae bacterium | reverse complement strand
ATCGGTTCGCCGTCGCAATCGAGGACTACAACATGCGCACACGATACCTCGCCGCCTCGCTGACTGTCGCTCTGACGCTCCCGCTTCTTCCCGCGCTCGCGCAGCGAGGCGGCGGTGGAGGCGGCGGAGCGGGAAGCAAAGTCCAAAGGGGCGATAAAGAAGCAGACTACAGCATGATGAGCGGCAGCACGCTCAAGCTCTCGAACAAGGATCTCGAGAACATCAGCCCCATCAAGCTGTTGATCGACAAGAAAAAGGATCTCAAGCTCACCGACGATCAGGTCAACAAGCTCAAGGAGAAAGAGGACAAGCTCAAAGAGTCCATGAAGCCGTCGTTCGGCGCGCTCGACTCGTTGCGCCGTATCGCGACGCCGTCGAGCCGAACTCCGGACGCCGGCGACCAGGCGCGCATGATGGACACGCGACGCCAGTTCACTCAAGTCGTCAACGGCATTCGCATCCAGTACGACGCGGCGGCGACGGATGCGGCGTCGGTGCTCGATGAGACGCAGCAGAAGCAGGCGACGGACTTGTTCCAGAAGCAAAAGGCCGAGGCGGACGACATGATTCGCAGCAAGCTCGGCGGCCCCGGTTCGCACTAGCTCGACGCCGGGGCTGTCCCACATCGCGATGACGAAGCGACGCACGGCCGCGGGGCTGGCGATCTGCCTGTCCGCGGCCGTTGCCGCGTGCAGCGCTCCGCCGACGCCGCCGTGGCACCAAGAGACCGGCTATCGCTGGCGCGACCTCGTCGTGCCGCGCGGCGAGCCGGGATTCACGCCGATGCCCGCCAACAAGACGGGCATCCGTTTCGAGAATGACGTCAGCGATTCCGTACTGCTCGGAAATCGCATTCTTGGACAAGGCGCCGGCGTCGCCATGGGCGACGTCGACGGCGACGGGCTCCCCGACATCTTCCTCGCGAAGACGCAGGGGTGCAGCGCCCTCTACAAGAACCTCGGCAACTGGAAATTCGAGGACGTCACCAAGTCGGCCGGCGTCGGGGCGTGCGATCGCCACTCGACCGGCGCCGCCTTCGCTGACGTCGACGGCAACGGCACGCTCGACCTGATCCTGCTGTCGACGCGCGGGCCGAATTCGATTTTCCTGAACGACGGCCACGGCCACTTCACCGAGCACCGCGACCTCGGTCTCGACACGACCGGCAACGGCGGAACGACGATCACCATGGCCGACGTCGACGGCGACGGCCGCCTGGACATGTACGTCGCGAACTACAAGGCGTACAACATCGACGACAGCATTCCGCCGCAAAAGCGCGCGTTCAACCAGATGGTGCGGCAGGTCGGGGGCGGGGGAGGCGCGGGGCCGAACAAGTTCGAGATCGTTCCGGAGTTTCGGAACGACTACAAGATCGTGATGCGCCCGGACATGGGCGGCATGCGCATGACGCAGCGCGGCGCCGTCGACGAGTTCTACACGAACGACGGCCACGGTCACTTCACCAAGGTCCCTTTCGCCGGCGGACGCTTCGTCGATACCACGGGGAAGCCGATCGCCGAGCCGTCGGAGTCGTTCACACTCGACGCCAAATTCGTCGACCTCAATGGCGACGGATTCCCGGATCTCTACGTCAGCAACGATTTCGAGGATCTCGACGAGATCTGGTGGAACGACGGACACGGCCACTTCAAGCGGGCCGGCTGGAACGCGCAGCGGGAGATCAGCAATTCGGCGATGGGCGTCGACGTCGCCGACGTGAACGGCGACGGCAAGCCCGACATCTTCGTCACCGACATGCTGAGCAACGACACGCATCGGCTGCGCACGCAGATCCCGACGCACACGGCGTTGCCGAAGAAGCCGGGCGACGTCGAGACGGAGCTCCAGCATCAGCGAAACACTCTCTTTCTCAACCGCGGCGACGGGACGTTCGCCGAGGTGGGGATGTACGCCGGAGTGCAGGCGAGCGGCTGGTCGTGGGGCACGATGTTCATGGACGTCGACCTCGACGGCCGTCCGGATATCCTCGTCGCCAACGGACATCTCTGGGACATCATGGACGCCGACGTTCAGGAGGCGCTCCAGAATCGTCTGTTGAGCTTTCCGTGGCAGCGGTTGCGCTGGCAATTTCCGCCGCTGCCGCTCAAGAACGTCGCCTTTCGCAATCGCGGCGACATGACGTTCGAGGACGTGAGCGCCAAGTGGAACTTCGGCGTCGACGCCGACTACTCCCACGCGATCGCGGCCGCGGATCTCGACGGCGACGGCGACTTGGACGTCGTGATCAACCGGCTGCGCGCTCCGCCGCTCGTGCTTCGCAACAACGCGTCGGCGCCGCGAGTCGCGGTACGGCTGACCGGCGACGCGCCGAACACCCAAGCCGTCGGCGCCAAGGTTCGCCTGCTTGGCGGCGCGGTTCCCGAGCAGGAACGCGAGATCGTCGTAGGCGGGCTCTACATGTCGCACAGCGACTACGAGGTCTCGCTGGCGATGGGCAAATCGGACAGCGCGACGCTCGAGATAGACTGGCGCGACGGCAAGCGCACGACGCTGCACGGTGTGAAGCCGAATCGCCTCTACGAGATCTCGCAAGCTACGGGTGGACCGGTGGACAGGTTGACGGGTGGACAGCCATCCGAGGGGCGCCAGCAGGGCGACACGCTGTCCACCAATCTACCTGTCCACCCGTCCACCCTCTTCGAGGACGCGACGCCGCAGCTGGGCGGACACACGCACGTCGATCCCTGGTTCGACGACTGGGAGCGGCAGTTCCTGTTGCCCAACTCGCTCTCGCAGCTCGGGCCGGGCGTCGCCTGGTTCGACTACGACGGCGACGGCTATGAGGATTTGCTCATCGGCGCCGGCAGCGGCGGACGGCTGGGCGTCTTCCACAACGAGCACGGCCGGCTCGTGCCCAAACCGTCGCAGGGGCCGGTGGCGCCGGCGGACTTCACGACGGTGCTCGGTACGTCGCTCAACGGATCGAGCTCGGTGCTGGTCGGCGTGGCGAACTGGGAAGTAAAGGGCGGTGAGACGCCGGCCGCGCTCCAGGTTGCGGCAGGCGCGCGCGGCGTCGCGTCGGCGGCGACGACCGTCGTGCCGCCGCAGCCGTCGTCCACGGGCCCGATGGCCGTCGGCGACTACGACGGCGACGGCACACTCGATTTGTTCATCGGAGGGCGCGCGATCGCTGGACAGTACCCGTTGCCCGCGTCGTCGGAGCTTTATCGCAACATTCGCGGCGCGTACGTGCTCGACACGGCGAATACGCGGCTGCTCAAGGACGTCGGCATGGTCTCGGCGGCGATGTTCGCCGACATCGACGGCGACGGCCATCCGGATCTCGTGCTCGCGCGCGAGTGGGGATCGATTCTCGTTCTGCTGAACCGCAACGGCACGTTCGTCCCGGCGCCCGACTCATGGGGCTTCAACCGCTGGACGAGCCGCTGGATCGGCGTGGCGGCGGGGGATCTGGATGGCGACGGCAAGCTGGACATCGTCGCGACGAGCTGGGGTCGCAACGTGCCCGCCAAGGCCGACACCGCCGATCCGCTGGTGATGGTCTACGGCCGTTTCGCGCCGAACGCGGAAGAAGAGATGGTGATCGCCAAGAACGATCCGCGGGTCAAGGGCTTGGCGCCGCTCAACAGCTACGCACGTGTGAGAAGTGTGATGCCGGATCTCGCGACTCGCATCACGACGTTCGGAAACTTCGCCGACGCGACGTTGGACCAGGTGCTTGGCCCGCACCTCGAGGAGGTGCAGCGCCGGTCCGCGGCGACGCTCGACAACATGGTATTCCTCAATCGCGGCGATCACTTCGAGGCCCACCCGATGCCGATGGAGGCGCAGCTGGCTCCCGCGTCGTACGCCGGCGTCGCCGACTTCGACGGCGACGGAAACGAAGATGTTTTCCTGAGTCAGAACTTCTTCCCGACGGCGGTCGGCCTGCCGCGCTACGACAACGGACGCGGTTTGTTGCTCAAGGGCGACGGCAAAGGCGGACTTACGCCGCTGTCGGGTGCGCTGTCCGGAATCGAGGTGTACGGCGACCAGCGCGGCGCCGCATACGCCGACTTCGACCACGACGGCCGTCTCGATCTCGCGGTATCGCAGAACGGCTCGAAGACTCGCCTCTTCCACAATCGCGGCGCCAAGCCCGGCCTCCGCGTCCACGTCGCCGGTCCCGCGTCGAATCCGGATGCGATCGGCGCGCAGGTCCGCGTGATCTACGGCGATCGCATGGGACCGGTGCGCGAGATTCAGGCTGGTTCCGGCTACTGGTCGCAAAACGGTGCGACTCAGGTGTTCGGCCTCTCCGGAACTCCGACGCAAGTCTGGGTTCGCTGGCCCGGCGGCGGCGAAACGAAAACGCCGGTAGCGGCGGGGGCGAGGGAAGTCGTCGTCAAGCGATAGAGGTGGACGGGTGGACGGGTGGACGGGAAACACTTCCTGTCCACCCGTTTGCGCGTCGAGTCGGTCAACGTCGATTGCGCGTCGTCTGGCGTGCACTTCCCGTGGTCGGACCTGCATCGCGCTGCGTTCACCGTCCCTGGCGCTTCGGTCACCGGCAGTTCGCTTTTGTTCAGCGCCCATTTCCTGTTCGCCAGCGCCCGTTTCGCTTCGTCCAACCTCCATTTCCCTTCGTTCCCCGTTCATCCGCGCTTGTTCACCGTTCATCCGCGCTCGTTCACCGTCCGTGGCAGCTCGTGCAACGTCCGTTGTGGTTTGTTCAACGTTCGTGTCGGCTGATGCGCCGCTCGTTTCCGTTTGTTCAAGCTCCTTGTCACGTCGTGCAACGGGCATTTCGCATCGCTCGACGTCCATTTCCGGTTGTTTGAGCTCCACCGACGGGCGGACGGGTGAAGGGGTGGATGGCGGATGCTCTTACCGTCGATTCGTCGAGTCGCGAACCCAACGACCCAACAACGCAACGACCGGTCACCATCGCCGTCCACCTGTCCACCCGTCCACCTGTCCACCCGTCCACCCGTCCACCTACTTCCTCAGCCACACGAATACCGTCGCCCCGCAGACGTTCGCTGCCTGCGCTTGCCCGCGGATCGGCTGATTTCGGTTGATGCTCGTCACGGTACGGCGGGGCGGAGGGGCCGTGTACGTCTCCATCGCCTCGATGTCCGCCGTCTCGATCGCCCAGAGGGGAAGTCGTCGCGGGCCGCCGTCGATGATCGCGGAGCAGGTGTCGTCCATGCGCTTGCCCGCGCCGACCTGCGCGAGCTGGATGCCGTCCTCGATTCCCATGCGGTTGATGTCTTCGCGCGTGTAGATGTTCGACCACACCGGATTGCGCCGCGCGAGGCGCGCGGCGAGCGCGTCGAACGCCATCGCGTCGCGATTGTATTGTCCGACGTTCGTCGGCGTGAGCCACACGGTCATGCGCCGGCCGCTGTCGTTCGGGATCGTGACGCTCACGAGGCGCGTGCGGTAGCCCGGGCGCGAGACGTTCACCATGTACTTGCCCGGCTTGAGGTCGAGGAAGAAGCGGCCCATCGAGTCGCTCAGCGTGCGATGGTCGCTCGCGATGACGGAGATCTGCGCTTCCGAGACGATGTTGTACGCCGTGTCGCCGATCACGCCGCTCAACCCGCCGCGCACGACGGACGACACCACCGGCGGCAACGCGCGAATTCCCGGCAGCAGCGAGAACGCCACAACGCCGCCCTTGTCGTCGACCGTCGTGGATTGCGCCTGCGGGTAGTAGCCGAGCCGCCGCGCGACGACCTGATACGGGCCCGCCTTGACGTCATCGAAGCGAAAGGTCCCGTCGGCTCCGCTCATCGCATGTCGCTTGAGCGACGAGATGGTGAGCTCGACGCTGTCGATCGGGTTGCCGATCGTGTCGGTCACGACGCCGACCAGCGTCTTCGGCCCGGCCGGCTTGGGCGGCGACGGCTGTTGTGCGCGGACTGACGTCGTCGCGAGCACTCCAGCCACGACCGACCACCACAGACTGTGCAAGGATCTGCGAGGAGGCACGAGCTCTTTCCCCTGTGTCAGAGGCGGACCGCTGCTGCGCTCAAATTGTATACGGTCGCGCCCTGTCCGGCGTTCCACCCGTCCACCCGTCCACCCGTCCACCCGTCCACCCGTCCACCCGTCCACCCGTCCACCCGTCCACCCGGGCACTACGGCTCGCGGCTCGCCGGCGGGGCTGTCCGATCGTGCTGATCGAGCGCCGGGCGCGTACTCTGCATCAAACGTGTGGCGCGTTCGAGATACGCCGTCGCATCGGCGTTTCCAGGGTCGATCGCGAGAGCGGCCCGAAAATGCTGGGCGGCGTCGGCGTATTTCGATTCACGGGCGAGGGCGACGCCCCAGTTCACGTGCGCGTCGGCGCTGGCAGGCTGCAACGCCAACGCGCGCTCGTAGTGCGGAATCGCCGCGTCGCTGCTGTCGAGACGCACGAGCGCGTTTCCCCAGTTGACCTCCGCGCTCGCGTTGTCGCCGTTCAATGTGAGGCAGCGGCGATAGTGCGCGACCGCGCTGTCCATCAGCCCCATGCTCGCGAACGCGATGCCGAGATTGTTCTCCGCCACGTCGTATTCCGGTTTCAGCGCGAGGGCCCGCTCGTACTCCTTGATCGCCTCAGGGGCTCGATCCTTCCGGGTCAGCCCAACACCGAGGCCGTTGTGCCCCTCGGCGTACTCGGGTGCCAGCGCGACGGCTCGTTCGCTGAACGCGATTCCTTCGTCCACTCGGTCCTGCTTGTAGCGCACGTTGGCCATCCCGCTCTGGGCGATCGCCGACGCGCTGTCCACCTCGAGGACGCGGCCCCACAATGTTTCGGGGCTGCGCCACACCTCGGTCTGGGTCCACGTGAGAGTGGCGAGAATTCCCAGCACCACGGCGGCGCCGAGGACGGAAATCAGCGCTCGCGGTCGCGGCAACATCAGAAAGGCCGTCGCGCCAAGGATCGCCAGCGCGGGGGCGGCGTGATACGTGTAACGGTCAGCCGCGATCTGCGGGCCGTTCTGCACGACGCCGAGCATCGGCAGTGAGATGACCGCGAACGCGACCAGAGCCGCGGTCACCGCCGGTGCACGCCGTCGCGACAGCCAGGCGACCACGACGAGGCCCACCACAGTCGCGTAGCCGAGCAGGAAACGAAGCTCGCCCGGGTCGACGTGCTGCGGCATTTCGTAGAGCGGAGACAAGCCGGCGGGGGCGATCGTTTTCCATGTATAGAACGCCAGGCTGTACGCCGACACCGCCACTTTCTGGACGAAGCTCAATTGGTCCGGCGGATGCAAGGCGACGATCGACAGCGCGGCGGCGCCGGCGGACAGCACGGCGAACGGAATCAGTTCCCGGTACACGCGTCGCGCGGCCTCACTCCACCAGCCGGACGCCCCCCCCAGGCGCTTGAGCGGATAGACATTCAAGATCGCCAATACCGCCGGCACCGTCATCGTCGTCGCCTTCGACAGCAGCGCGCACGCGAACAGCACGACGGCGCCCCAGTAGCGAGTCCTTGCTCGTTCCCGGCTGATCGCGCCCAGATAGGCGAGGATGCTCGCCATCGCGAAGCACGCCGACAGCACGTCACGCCGTTCGGTTGCCCACGCGACCGATTCGACGCGCAATGGATGGAGCGCGAACAACAGCGCGGCGATTGTCGCGCCGAGCGTGATCAGGTCATCGCGTCCCCCCCCCTCGAGGCGGCTCCAACCGCTCTTCTCGAACAGCCGGCGCGCGATGGCGTAGACCAACACCGCGTTCGCCGCGCCGAGGAGGAGATTCGTGAGATGATACCCGAGCGGATTGAGTCCCCACAGCGTGTAGTCGAGACCGAGCGTCATCCACGACAGGGGAACGAAGTGCCCCATGTGGAACGTCGTCCACATCCAGTGCAGCTGGGCCGGTCCGAGACCCCGGAAATGCGGATTGTCGACGAAGTTTTTGTCGTCGTCCCAACTCACGAACCCGTTGTTGAGAACTGGCAGGAACGCGAGGACGGTGACGGCGGCGATCGCGAGTGGGATCATCCACCGTCGCGAGGCGCGCGCCGCCGGCCCGCTCGACTTCACTGGCCGGGAAGACGACTCCAAACGACGATCGTTCCGCAGAAGGTGTTTTGCGTGTTGCCTTGCCAGAATTGGGCGGGAGTCGTGGATGCGCCGCGATAGAGCTCGATCCCTTCGATGTCGTTCGCCGGGATCTGGTCGAGCTCCATGTTGCTGACGTGCTGGCCGTCCAACCAGAGGTTCGGCGGACAGTCGCGATGATTGATCGACGAGGTTCCGGTAAAGCGCACGGTGTTGTCGCCGCTTCGGTTCCGGTAGAGCTGAATGCCCGGCACGTTGCGAAGCGCGTCGGTCGAATGCGTGCTGCGCAGCTCGTCGAGCTGCTGCCGCGTGATGAATGTGCCGATTCCCTGCGTCTGCCGCACGTAAAAATCTTCGACCCCTTGGCGGCGATGACGTTCGACGGCGTCGACCGCGATCGCCTGCAACACCTCCGGCTGCGCGACGAGCACGACCTTCACTGAATCGTTGCCGCCGCCGGACAGCACGATGGTCTGCGTCTGCGGGAGGTAGCCGAGCCGGCGAATCGAGATCTCGAGCTCGCCCTTTGGAAGCTTGGTCAGGGTGAACTGTCCCTTCGCGTTCGAGCGCGCGACCTGCTTGATCGACGCGGCAAGAATGTCGGCGCTCTCGATCAGCGCTCCGTCGGCCGAATCCACGACGACACCTCGCAGCACGCCGTTCTGCGCCGCGCTCGGCCGCGCCGCCGTCGTGGCGGCCAAGCCAACGCAGCAGGCGAGGAGGAGGCGGGAGCGACTTCCCAACTTCGGCACCGCGGCGAACCGCATTGTGCGTCCTGCGTTCGAGTGAGTGGACTCGCGGGCGAAATTACGGTTGCGCACACGACCCCGCCACTACACCAACGTCGTACGAATCCTATTTGGGGCGAAGCGTATCCCGGCGTCCGCCGACGGCGTCCACGGAATCCCAGGCCCGGCGCGCCAGCGCGACGGCCCTCTCGTGGCTGGCCAGATCCGCCCGGAATTCGTGGTGCCCATCCGGGAAAGCCACGAAGTACTTGAATGGGACCGTTGCCGGGTAGAGCGCTGCCTCGATGCTCGGCTTCCCCGGCGACGCAATCGGCCCCGGCGGAAGCCCCTTGTGCTTGTAGGTGTTGTATGGAGACTCGACTTCGAGATCCTTATAGAAGACGCGCGCCACGTGCTTGCCCAGTGCGTACTGGACCGTCGGGTCGGCCTGCAGCAGCTCGCCCTGGCGGAGCCGGTTGAGATAGACCGCAGCAATGACGGGCCGTTCTTCCGGGACGCGCGCCTCCTTCTCGACGAGCGACGCGAGCGTCATGACCTCGTTGCGCGAGAGATGGATCGTGTCGAGGCGGGCGGTCCATTCCGGCTTCCACACCTGCTCGAAGCGGCGCACCATCGCCGCGACCGCGGCGCGCGGCGTCGTGCCGTCCGGAAAGACGTAGGTATCGGGAAACAGGTATCCCTCGAGCGTCGGCGTGGCCAGATCGAGCGATTGGCGCAGTGCGCTGTCACGCCCGGCGGCGACGATCGAGTCATGCGTCGAGCCGAGTTTGGTTTCGAGAGCGGATTCGATTTGGGTGAGCGAGAATCCTTCCGGGATCGTGACGATGTGGACGAGGCCTTTGCCCGCCCGCAGCGCGTCGAGCACGTAGCTCCAGCTCGCGTTACGGTGGAAGAGATACGTCCCGGCGCGAATGCCGCGGTCGTTGCCGCGGAGTGAGGCATACAGTCGGAATCCGCGCGCGAACGAGATCACGTTCGCGCGCGACAGCGACTCGGCCGCGACGCGCATCGTCGCGCCCGGCGGAATCGTCACACGCACGTTCGGCCCGTGTCCCGCGCCGCAGGCCGCGAGAATCGCCGTGACGCCGGCGAGCGCGACGACGCGCATCGACGCTTGCGCGACGACGCCACGAGGCCTCAGCCCGTCCACCAGTTCACGAATCTGGCTGTTCACCTAGTTTGGGCGATCGAGCACCCTTTGCAGTAACACGGCCGCGGCCAACGCATCGACGTCGCCCTTTCGCCCGCGAGTGGATCCGCCCATCTCGCGCACGGCGCGCAGCGCGACTGCCGTCGTGTAGCGTTCGTCCACGAGCTCGACCGGCTTGCCCGATCGCTCGGCGATCTTTTCCGCGATCAGTCTCACTTCTCTCGATCTCGGCGTGTCTTCTCCATCGCCGTCGAGCGGCAATCCAAGAACGAATCCTCGGGCCTCGAGCGCCTCCGCTCGCCGCAGGATTTCGGCAACCGGCGGACGCTTTCCGACCCGACGGATGATCGTACCCGCCGGCGACGCGATCGTCCCGCTGGGATCGCTGATCGCGAGCCCGATGCGTCGTTCGCCGTAGTCGATCGCCAAGAGGCGGCCGCGGGACTCATGCGGCATTTATGCCGGTCTCCGCGCTCCCCGCACCCTCTCCGCACCCCGCTCTGCGCACTCCGTTCGCTACCCTTGCGCCATTTGCTGGAAGAACTCCTTGTTGTTCTTCGAGCGGGTCATCTGCTTGAGCAGGAATTCCATCGCCTCCGCCTCGGGCATGTCGGCGAGGAAATTCCTGAGCAAGTACACGCGGTTGAGCTCCTCCTGGCTGAACAGCAGCTCTTCCTTTCGCGTGCCCGACTTGCCGATGTCGATCGCGGGATAGACGCGTCGCTCGGCGATCTTCCGGCTGAGCACGAGCTCCATGTTGCCAGTTCCCTTGAACTCCTCGAAGATGACCTCGTCCATGCGCGAGCCGGTCTCGATGAGCGCAGTGGCGATGATCGTGAGCGACCCGCCCGTCTCGATGTTGCGCGCCGCGCCGAAGAAGCGCTTGGGGTTTTCGAGTCCCTTGGCGTCGACGCCGCCCGAGAGAATCTTGCCCGACTGAGGCGTGACCGCGTTGTGCGCGCGCGCCAACCGGGTGATCGAGTCGAGCAGTATGACGACGTCCTTCTTGTGCTCGACGAGCCGCTTCGCGCGCTCGATCACCATCTCGGCCACCTGCACGTGGCGAGTCGCCTCCTCGTCGAAGGTGGACGCGATGACTTCGGCGTCGACGTTGGCGATCGTGTCCGTGACCTCTTCGGGGCGCTCGTCGATGAGGAGCATGATGAGCGTGACTTCCGGATGATTCTCGACGATCGCGTTGGCGATCTTCTGCAGCAGGATCGTCTTTCCCGCGCGCGGCGGCGAGACGATCAGTCCTCGTTGGCCTTTGCCGATCGGCGCGATCAGGTCCATGATCCGCGTGCTGAGATCGCCGTCCTTCGTCTCGAGACGCAGCCGTCCCTCGGGATAGCGCGCACGCAGGCTGTCGAAGGTGACGCGCCCCTTGGCGACTTCGGGCGGATCGTCGTTCACCGTCTCGACCTTGAGGAGCGCCAGGTAGCGCTCCCACTCCTTCGGCGGGCGAACTTGGCCCGAGACCATGTCGCCGGTCTTCAAGTCGAATCGCTTGATCTGCGACGGCGAGACGTAGATGTCGTCGGGACCGTACAGGTAGTTCCAGTCGGGGCTGCGCAGGAAGCCGTAGCCCTCGGGGAGAATCTCCAGCACGCCTTCGCCGGTGAGCGCGACGTTCACCTCGAGCAGCTTCTGCTCGATTCGGAAAATGAGGTCCTGCTTTCGGAGGCCGTCGTCGATGTCCACGAGATACGATGACGCCATCTCGTGGAGCTCTGGGACGGACTTCCGCTTCAACTCGGCGATGTTCAAAGGGGGGTGGGGGGCGGGGACACTGGCGCGACGGTGGGTATCGCGTGCTGCTCCGAGGCGGTCTGTGAGAGGAATGGGCCGTTGGCCCTAGATCCGAATGCGAGTTCAGCGCCAG
>DASYSS010000063.1 GCA_036003045.1 Gemmatimonadaceae bacterium | reverse complement strand
CGTGTTCGCGAAGACGGACCCGACCGCCGGACGCCGTGGGATGTCGGCGTTCGTGGTCGAGATGGCCACGCCGGGAGTCACGATCGAGAAGCACCTGGAGAAGATGGGCCAGCGCGCAACCGACACGTCCGCCTTCGCGCTCAACGACGTTCGAGTTCCGCTGGAGAACCGCCTGGGCGAGGAGGGTGACGGCTTCAAGATCGCAATGGCGACGCTCGACTTCACCCGTCCAGGGACTGCGATCGGGGCCGTCGGCGTGGCCCAGGCCGCGTACGAGCACTCGGTCGAGTACGCGAAGGAGCGCGTGACCTTCGACGTCCCGATCGCGATGCACCAGGGCGTCAACTTCATGATCGCCGACATGGCGAGCGAGATCGAGGCTGCGCGCCTCCTCTGCTGGCAGGCGGCGTGGATGCTCGACCAGGGCTACGGACGCAAGGCGACGCTCTACTCCTCGTTCGCCAAGCGGTTCGCGGCGGACATGGCGATGAAGGTCACGACCGACGCCGTCCAGGTCTTCGGCGGCTACGGCTACATCAACGAGTACCCGGTCGAGAAGCTCATGCGCGACGCGAAGCTGTTCCAGATCTACGAGGGGACGTCGCAGATCCAGCGGCTCGTGATCGCGCGCGAGATCTTCATGCCGAAGAGCTAGCGTCGCACCCGGAATTCCAAGTGGGTGGCGGCCGGAGTCACGACCACCCGGCTGCGCTCGAGGCCGATCGCAGAGTCCAGGCTCGCGAACAGAGGCGTGCCGCCGCCGAGCAGGACAGGGATCACGTGCACACGGATCTCGTCGACCAGACCGAGGGGGAGTGCCTGCTGCATGACGGTCGCGCCGTGCAGGCCGACGACCTTGTCGCCGGCCACTTGCTTGGCCCGCTCGATCGCGCTGACCACACCGTCGGTGACGAACGTGAAGATCGGCGGATGCGATCTGGCCGGCTCGTGGTGGGTGACCACGAAGCAGGGCGTATCGCCGACCGGGCCGCCGTCGCCCCAACCGCCGTCGCCCTCGTTCTTGTCGAATGACTTGCGACCCATCACGATGGCGCCGACGCCGTCGAGCATGTCCTGCAGGAGGGCCCGGTCCTCGTCTGTCGCCGCGTCGAACATCCAGTCGTGCAGCATCCCGGCACCGTCGCCGAAGGGATTCTCGCGGCTGTCGTTCGGGCCGGTGACGTAGCCGTCGAGCGAGGCCGACATGTCGCAGATCACGCGTGCCATCAGCGCTTCCTCTCCGTTGCTTGGGCGGCTGCGCGTTCGGCGTCGCGGATCGCGTCCGCGAGCCACTCGGGAACGCGCGTCGGGCGGAAGGTGACCGCGTCGACGCAGGCGTGCTCAGTGTGGCCGTCGGCGACAAGCTCCTCGCCGCGCGTGATCGCGTACTCGTACCGGAAGCGGGCGCCGCGGAAGCCGACGCACCGCGCGTTGACGACGAGGTCGTCGTCGAACCGCACCGGGATCCGGTAGCGGCACAGCGACTCGAGGACGATCGCCTCGATCCCCTGGTCGCGCAGGGCCTGGTAGCCGCCGGCGAACGCGCGCAGGTACTCGACGCGCGCGACCTCGAACCAGACGAGGTAGGCCGCGTTGTGGGCGATGCCCTGCGCGTCGGTGTCCGCGAAGCGAACACGCACCGGGGTCGAGAAAGAGAAGCCCTCCACGGGGCGCGAGCCTATCGAGCGTATTGACAGACATAGCAAACGTGCTATGAATACATAGCAGGAATGCTATGACCGGCTCCCAAGGAGGGAACCAATGGAATCCGCGGTCGAGCAACGCCTGAACTTTCTCGAGGCGCGAGTCAAGACGCTCGAAAGCCTGCTCGGACTGGAC
>DASYSS010000062.1 GCA_036003045.1 Gemmatimonadaceae bacterium | reverse complement strand
AATTGCCCGAGATTCAGCCATTGCCAAGTGGCATCGCAGTTACCAGACCGGCGACGCGCGTCAGAAGTCTCGGATTCCGCAACGATTTTGCCGCGGACGCCGTTCGTGGAGTGAGACCAAGTCGCGGTCGTCATCGACCGTTCCCACCGATTTCCTTTTCAGCAGGTGTATATGCGAACGAGCTCCGCTGTGGTTCTGGCGGCCGCGAGCGCCGTGGTGGCGATCGGCTGCGGCACGCCCAAGGCATCGGCTCCGACTCCCGTTCCCGCCGGCCCGTCGAGGACCGCGCCCCAGCAGCAAACACAAGCCCCGACTAATCCAACCGACTCGAACGAAACGCCCGCGGGCGGATTCGGCGGGCGTGGTGGTCGTGGAGTTGCGGGCGGCGGTGCGGCGCAAACCGGCGCGCCGAGTCCGCAGCCGTACAATCGAATCGTCACCGCGCAGGCGCAGACCAAGTCCGGTCTGTTCAAGGTGCACCGGATTGGCGAGCGGGTGCTGTTCGAGATTCCGCGCCGCGAGATGAACAAGGACATCCTCCTCGTGCAGGAGATCGCGCAGACGACGCTCGGCGCCGGCTACGGCGGACAATCCGCCGGCAACCGCGTGCTTCGCTTCGAGCGACGCGATAATCGAATCGTGTTGCGCGGTGTCTCGTACGAGGTGATGGCCAGCGACACCACGGCGCCGGTCGCCGGCGCGGTGCAAGCGTCGAACGTTCATCCGATCATCGCGACGTTCAACGTCGAATCGTATGGTCCGGACAGCGCGGCGGTGATCGACGTCTCGCGACTCTTCACGCAACCGCCACCGGAGCTCTCGCCCGCGCAGCGCATCGGCACCAACTACACGGTCGACGCCACGCGGTCGTGGATCGAACGCGTCGCGTCGTTCCCTGACAACGTCAACGTCTACTCGACGTTGACTTTCGCGCAGGGAAACACGGGTCGCGGAACGGCAACGCCCGCCACGCCTGGCCGAGGTGGCCGCGGCGCCGCCGGAATCACCGCGCCGACCGCAACCATCGTGGCGTCGTACAGCTTCCACAAGTTGCCCGAAGTGCCGATGCAGCCGCGTCTCTGCGACAATCGCGTCGGCTACTTCAGCCTCACGGTGACCGACTACTCGCAACCGTCGCAGCGCGTCGCCGACGATCAGCGCTGCTTCATTACGCGCTACCGCCTCGAGAAGAAAGATCCGAGCGCCGCGATCTCGGAGCCGGTGAAGCCGATCGTGTACTATCTGGATGCAAACACACCGGAGAAGTGGCGCCCCTACTTGATCAAGGCGATCGAAGACTGGCAGCCGGCGTTCGAGGCGGCGGGCTTCAAAAACGCCATCATCGGCAAGGTCGCGCCGACCAACGATCCCGACTGGTCGCCGGAAGACGCGCGCTATTCGGTAGTGCGTTGGCTACCGTCAACGACCGAGAACGCGTCGGGTCCGAACATTCACGACCCGCGGTCGGGCGAGATCCTCAACGCGCACATTCAGTTCTATCACAACGTGCAGAACCTGGCGCGCACGTGGTATTTCACGCAGGCCGCGGCGAACGACCCACGCGCGCGACAATTCCCGCTGCCCGACTCGCTGATGGGCCGCCTGCTCGAGTACGTCTTGGCGCACGAAGTCGGTCACACGATCGGCTTCCAACACAACATGAAGGCGAGCTCGCAATATCCGATCGACAGCATTCGCAACGCAGACTTCCTGCGTCGGATGGGGCACGTGTCGACGCTGATGGATTACTCGCGCTTCAACTACGTAGTGCAGCCCGAGGACCACATTCCGCCCGAGCTGTTGATTCCGCGCATCGGACCGTACGACATCTGGGCGACGAAGTGGGGCTACGCCCCGGTTACCATCCCGATGCAAGTCGCGCAGCAAGGAAAGACGCACACGGGCGCCGAGTTGATTGTGGGCGCCGAAGCTGAACGCACCACGCTCGATTCATGGGCGCGCGAGCAGGACACCAAGCCGTGGCTTCGCTTCTCGACGAGCGGCGCGTTTGGCTCTGATCCGGGCGACGAAACCGAGGCGGTGGGCGACGCCGATCCGGTGCGCGCCACGGAGCTCGGATTCAAGAATCTGAAACGAAACATGCAGTGGATCGAATCGGCGACCGTGAAGCCGACCGACGATTACGACGTGCTCGCCGAACTCTATAACCGGCAGATCGGCCAGTTCCGCACGGAGCTTGGTCACGTCGCGAACCTCGTCGGCGGGATGAACTCGCAGGAGAAGTACGGCGACCAGCCGGGTGCGCGCTTCACGCCCGTCCCGAAGGCGCGACAGCAACAAGCGATGAAGTTCATCGCTGAGAACGGGCTGCAGACGCCGACGTGGCTAATCGATGACGACATTTTGGGCAAGATCGAGCCGACGGGCGAAGTGACGCGCATCGTCAACGCGCAGTCGGCGGTGATCACGAGTCTTCTGAACGACGCGAAGCTGACGCGTCTCATCGAGACCGAAGCGTTGGCGAAGAATTCAAGCGAGACATATACGCTCGCCGAGATGTTGAGCGATCTGCGTCACGGCGTGTGGACGGAGATCTACGGCGGCGGCGCGACGAAGATCGACGTCTATCGTCGCGGCGTGCAGCGTGCCTATCTCACCGACGTTGGCAACAAGATCAATCCTCCGGCGAACGCACCCGCGGCCGGCGGTCGCGGTGGTGGTGGTGGACGCGGCGGCGCAGCCGCTCCGCCGGCCAATACCGGCGAGATCAAGGCGATGCTGCGTGGTGAGCTCAAGCAACTCGACGCCGAGATCGCGGCGGCATCGAAGCGAGCAACCGACGTGGCGACGAAGCGTCACCTCGACGACGCACGTCACCAGATCAGCGAGATCCTCAAACCCAAAGGCTCGGCGACTGGGAGCGCGGACGAGGAGAGCCTTGGCACGCCCTAACGGCAGGGTGGAGGGTTGAGGGTGGAGGGTGGAGGGTTGAGGGAATGTGCGCGGCGCGCGCGCCGCTGAACTGCATGTGAACCCGTACACACATGCCGTCTAGCGCCGCAGGCGCCGTCCTTCCCTCAACCCTCCACCCTCCACCCTCAACCCTGTTTGACTCTGCGCCTGACATCGAGAAGATTCGCAGAGTGCCGATCCGCGCCGCCGCATGACCTGGAGACGCTGGGTGTATACCGCCGTGTCGTTCGCGGCGGTGATCGGCGTCTCGGTGTTCTTCATCTTGCGGTGGTGGCGCGCCGGTAGCGCGATCGGGCTACCGCTCCAGGCACATCTCCTCGCGATCGTTGCGGTGCTCGTCGAGATCCTGACGCGCTCGTGGAAGATCACGTGGAGCGCGAAAGCGGCGCACATCGAGCTCGAGTTCTTCACCGCGCTCCGAACAACGCTCGCCGGCGATTTCGGCGCGTCGATCACGCCGGCGCGGTCGGGTGCCGAACCGGCGCGGTTTCTGGTGCTGGCCGAGGCGGGCGTTCCAACATCCAGCGCGCTCGTTGTGCTCTTTGCAGAGCTGTTTCTCGAGGCATTGTCGCTGGCGACCGTCGTGATCGTCGTCGCGATCGTGTTCCGACACGCGGGAGTGGTGTTGGGCGCGTTGGTCGGCATTGTCGGCACGTACGCCGGCTTCGTGCTCGGAATCGCGGCGATTGCCATGGCCATGGCTCGCAAACCCGTTCGCGAGGTCGCACCCCGCTGGGCGCGACGGGTTGGATTGGGCGGACGACGATGGCTCGTGATCGAGCGCTGGCTCGAGCAGGTGCGGACGACGGTCGACAGCGTGCGACACATCGACTTCCGCTGGGCGTTCGGTTCGTACACGATGTCGGTGATTCACGTCGCGATGCGGCTGTGCGTACTCCCGGCGCTCGTGCTCGGCGCCGGTGCTGTGGCGCCGCTCGCGCCGCTCGCGCTCTGGCCGCTCGGTTTGTTGTACGGCGCCGCGGTGGTACCGGCGCCCGGCGGCGGCGGCGCGGTGGAGCTCGCGTTTCGAGCCGCACTCGCCGGGGTGATCGGGAAATCACTCTTCGCGGCGGCACTGCTCTGGTGGCGATTCTACACGTTCTACATCTACATCGTGCTCGGCGCGATCGTGGCCGGCAACACCGCCATGCGGGCGGTCCGGAAGACGGCGGAAATGGAAGAAGAGCTCGAAGTACCGGAGTAACGACCCTGCTAGTCTCCCACCTCCACCAACGTCGGCGCGGCCTCAGGGAAATACGCGTTGCGCACGTACTGCTCGACCATTCGCTGCGTATTGAAGAATGAGCCGTTCAACGCGATCGCCGAGCGCATGACTTCGGCGTAGGCGAAGGGAAGGCCATAGTACAGCGGCAAGATGACCCGCTCGAGCTTGAGATATATCTCATTCGCGTCCTTCGATTGGTCGCCCTCGGGCTCCATCCCGCCGATCGACCAGCCTGTCACGCCCTCGACGTGGCCCTCGATCCACCAACCGTCGAGCACACTCAGGCTCGGGACGCCGTTGAGCGCCGCCTTCATGCCGCTCGTCCCACTCGCTTCCAGTGGCTTCATTGGATTGTTCAGCCACAGGTCGACACCGGCGACGATCCGCGCGGCAATCCCCATCTCATAATTCTCGACGTACACAATGCTGATCTTGTCCGCGAGCGATGCGGCGGCCTGGTAGATCCGTCGAATCAGATCTTGGCCGCCACTGTCGTTTGGATGCGCCTTGCCGCCGAATACGATCTGGAGCGGTCCGACGGCCGACGCGATGTCGGCCAGCCGCGTCAGGTCGGCGAATACGAGATCGGCTCGCTTGTAGGGCGTAGCGCGACGGGCGAATCCGATCGTAAAGATTTTGGGATCGAGCCTCACGCCGTTCCGCTCGGCGATTGCCTCGATCATGGCTTTCTTCGCCTCGGCGTGCGCGGCGCGAATCTCGGGAAGCGGAATACCGACGGCGTAACGGAGATACAGGTTGTCGGTCCGCCACTCGGGCATGCGTCGATCGAACAGCTCCTGAAACGACGGTGACGTCCACGTCGCGGCATGCACGCCGTTGGTGATGGCATCGATCGGGAAGTTCGGGAACATGCCCTGCGACACTTCACGATGCTTCATCGCCACGCCGTTGACGAACCGCGCCAACCGCAGGGCCACGTGCGTCATGTTGAGCACGCCCTCGCCGACGCAGTGCGCGGCATCGAGCAGTGCGACTTGGTCTTCGCCGAGTACGGTGCGCACCATGTCGAGTGGAAACCGATCGTGGCCGGCGGGCACCGGCGTGTGCGTCGTGAAGACGCAGCGGCTCCGAACTTCCTCGAGGTCGGTGTCGTCGAGCTCGAATGGCTTGCGACCGTCCAGCTGCCAATCGAGTAGACACAGGGTCAATAGCGCCGAATGCCCTTCGTTCAAGTGATACAACTCCGCGGGGCAGCTCAGCGCGCGCAGCAGCGCGGCGCCGCCCATCCCGAGGACGACCTCTTGGCATAGACGGTAGTGGCTATCGCCGCCGTACAGACAGTCGGTGAGCGTTCGATCGAAGTCGGAATTCTCGGGCAGTTGAGTATCGAGCAGGTAGACGGGAACCTCGTGACCCGTGATTCCACGCACGGAGTATTTCCAAGCGCGGATCGCCACTCGGCGACCCTCGATCATGACCGAGGCGCGTGCGTCGACCGGCTCCAACACGTCTTCGGGTCGCCAGATGACCGGAGCCTCGGTCTGGTTGCCCTCTGAATCGAGGTGCTGCTCGAAGTAGCCTTTGCGGTGGAGCAGCGTGATGCCGACGACCGATACGGCCAAGTCGGCGGCCGATCGCAGCGTGTCTCCAGCGAGAACTCCTAGACCGCCACTATATGTCGGGATCGCCTTATCGAGCGCGATCTCCATTGAGAAATACGCAACCGTCGTTTTGGATGGAGCAAGATTCATTCAGACCTCGAACACTCACGGTGTCGGGTTCAGTAAACTCAGTAGGTTTCCCGGCTCGTTGGACCGAGCGAAAGGGATTTCGGCAACGAAAGCTGACAGAGCAGGATATGTCGTGCCAGGGCGACTCGCGGCTCAGCTCGACAGCTTTGGTCGATGGGCAAGCTAGCCGACGGCCACAAGCATCGGAAGCTTCCCAAACGCCGTGCCGACGTGCACGGAATCGCCTGCCGCAAGGTCGCCGCGCTCGAGCTGCGACCGCCAACATCGAGGGCCCAGCTCCGGCGGCAGCATCACGGCGGTGTCGGCCCACCAGTCCGACCACGCCGTAACGCGGATCGAGCACGTGAGGCGGGTCGCAACGGTCACGGCACATTCGCTACCGAGCTCGCGCGCGAAAGCGAACACGTGATCGCGGCGCCGCCCGCTGACCTCTAGCGGCCGATATGCGCCGTGCGCGAACAAGTCCGGGTGGCGCCGCCTCAATTCGAGCAGACGGGCCGTGACGAAGAGCTTCACGCGGTTGTCGTGTGGGTCGATCGCCGCGGACGACGTCACTACGTCTTCCATCCCGACAATTGCGTCCATGGCCGCCACGCGCGCGTCGTAGTCGATCTGCCGGCGATTGTCTGGATCGACCAGCCTACAGTTCCAGAACTCGTCGCCTTGATAGAGGTCCGGAGTCCCCGGTGACGTCAAATGCACAACAAGCCGGGACAGCGCGTTCCAGGCGCCGGCCAGTGCGACGAGCGATACGAGGCGCGCAACGTCGATGAGAAAAGGTGCGTCATCGGCGGGCTGCAACACCGCGCCGACGAATTCGGTCAGGGCCGATTCATAGGCGCTGTCGGGATCGGTCCAACTGGTTCGCGTTTTTGCCTCGCGCGCCGCCTTCACCATGTACTGCGTCAACCGCTCACCCGCCGATTCGCGCCAGCGCCGATCTGGAAGGTCATCGATGCGTCGGCCGGGCCGTGGCGGAGGCCATAACGCGACGAGCGTTTGATAGAGCACGTATTCGCTGTTGGTGTCGGGCGCCATGCGCCCTTTCACGACGCGCCGATGCCTCTGATTCAGACGACGCCATCGTCGAACGGAGCGTTCCCATTCTTGCGGGATCTCCGAGAGGACGTCGAGGCGAGAGCGAACGTCGGCGCTTCGCTTCGTATCGTGTGTGGTTGTGCAGAGAAGGTTTACCGGCCAGTGCTCAGCGCGACGCGCGTTCGCGTCGTGTAGTCGCGCAACGGCATCATCGAGCGGACGGTCGGGGGCGCCGCCGACTTCGTTCCGAGACAGCAGAGGTACATAGACGTACAGCGCAGTGTCCTCGACGCCCTTGGCCGCCGCCGGACCGGTCAGTTGCTGAAATCGACGCACAAACCCGGCGCGTGTCGGCTCGTCGACTGACCCGCCCGCGCCCAACAAATGCTCGACGACGAGCGCGATGCCTTCGGCGAGGCGGCCGTCCTGCGCCAACGCATTTCGTGCCGCCGCCTCGATCAACTCACGATCGGCGAGGTCGACGGGTTGCGACGGATCGATGTACGTCCGGTAGACCGGCATGGCCGCGGCAAGCTCGATGATCGCCGCCGCGAGCTCGCGCCGCGACCGTCGTTTGTCGCCGGCGCGCACGAGGTTCGCGAGCAACGCGGCGAGTCGTTCGACGTCGGCATGCAGCGGGCCCTCGAGCATGGCTCTCTTACCCGCCCGAGCGACGTCGCGGAACGCGGTGCTGCCGAGCTTTCGCCATCTGCGATAGTCTCGCTCGATGTCTGCGAAGCCCGACGGGTCGATAAAGATGTCCTCCAGATCGTTGAGAAACTCGTAGCCTGTGGTTCCTTGGACGGGCCACGATGATCGCAGTCGCTCGCCCTGCTCGAGGATTTTCTCGACGAAGATCGACGTTTCGCCTGGCACTGCGGCGCGCAGGCGCGTGAGGTAGCCAAGCGGATCGCGCAAACCATCGATGTGGTCGACGCGCAATCCGTCCGCGACACCCTCTTGCACGAGCCGAAGCACGAGTGAATGCGTTTCGGCGAACACGTCCGGGTCCTCAACGCGAACACCGACCAAGTCGGCGACATCGAAGAAGCGACGGTAGTTGACATCGCTCGATGCGCGACGAAACGAGACGAGCTCGTATCGTTGCGCGTCGAGCAGTTCCTTCAACCGTTCGCGCGCCGCGGTGCCGGAATACAAGTTGGCGAGCTCGCCCGTTTCCTCGGGATCTACCTGCGCCAATTGCAGCTCTGGCGGCAAGGTGGACGGGTCGATCGGAAAGCTGTGATTGAAGTACTCGATGCGTGGCGTGTCACGCCACCGCAGACGCACCGACAACTCGCCGCGTTCGAGTACGCGATCCAGCTCATCGCCGAGGATCGGCAGAATCAATCGGCGACGCTCGCCCGGGTTGGCGGACCAGTCGATGTCGAACCAGCGCGCATAGCGCGAGCGTTCGCCATACGTCAGGACGTCGTCCCAGTACCGGTTCTCGGCGCCGATTCCCATGTGGTTGGGAACGATGTCGAGGATGAGTCCCATGTCTTTGGCGTGCAGATCCTCCGCCAGCGCGCGAAGGTCGTCCTCGGTTCCAAGCTCCGCGTTGATTCGCGTGGGATCGACCACGTCGTACCCGTGCATGCTTCCCGATCGCGCCGCGAACACTGGTGAGCAGTAAAGGTGCGAGACACCGAGGCGCGCGAAATAGTCGACTCGCGCGCAAGCATGCCGAAGTGTGAAGCCCGCGTTCATCTGCAGGCGGTACGTCGCGGTGAGGCGCCGCATGCTACCCCGCGACTAACTTCGCGCGGCCGTCGCAGCGGAGCGCCGTGCGAACCTCGCTGCTCAGCATGAGCGTCTCGAGCGTGTCGCGCATCTTTCGCGTCCAACAGGGAAACTTGTCGGCCCCGACACCGGGGACGTTCACCTGCTCGACCTCGCCGGCCAGATCATCGAGCGAGAGCCCGACGAGTTTCGACGGCGTGCGACACATGAATGCGTGGATCGATGCTCGGAATTCGGCCGGTGACTTCGGCATGAGCGCCGTCGGCAGCAGCTTCTCTTGTTTGAGACGGCGCAAGAGCGCCGTGCGATCGGCGTCGCGCTCGTTGCGGGCCCGTTCGATCGCGTCATCGCCTTCGATCAAGCCGACGTCGGCGCGGACGTCGATGTCGCGTCCCTGCCAGAAGCCGGCGAGCGTGGCCATATCGTGCGTGTCGGCCGTCGCAAGCGCGAGCTCGGGATATGTTTTCGACGCCTTGAATCCGCCGCGGCGATCTCGCTCGAAGAACAGGACTTTCGAGGAAAGAATTCCCCATTTCTCCAAGGCGCGCGGCACCTCCTTCGGTACGGTCCCGAGGTCTTCACCGACGACGAGCGCATGGTGCCGCACGCTCTCGAGGGCAACGATGCCAAGCAGATCGGCGGTGGGATATCGGACGTACGCGCCGTCGGCGCCGGACATGCCCTCGGGAATCCAGAACAGCCGGAACAAACCCAGCACGTGATCGATGCGCAACGCGCCCGCGTGGCGAAGTCCGCTCCGCAAGACGTCGATAAAATAGCGGTAGCGATCTTCACGGAGTGAGCGCGGATTGATCGGCGGCAGTCCCCAATTCTGTCCCGACGCCGCGTACGGGTCGGGCGGCGCGCCGACGTTCACGCCGCGCACGAAGAGGTGCGGATAGGCCCACGCATCGGCGCCGGCAGCCGATGTGCCGATTGCCAGATCTTGATAGAGCCCGATCTCCATACGCGCCGCGCGCGCGCGCGTCGCCGCCGCGGCGAGTTGACGATCCGTCTCGAACTGCAACCATCGATGAAAGTCGACGCGCTGCGCGTGCTCTTTAGCGAACGCCTTCACTGCGTCGCTATCAAGGGATTGCAAGTCTGTCGGCCAAGTGCGCCAGTCGTATGCTCGCGCGTTCGCGCGCTGCCCAGTTGACTGCACTTCGGCGATCGCCATCCACGTCGCGAATCGAGTGAGCGCCGGTTCGTGTCGAGCCACGTAGCTCTCATAGGCGGCGGCGCGAGCGTTGCCCGACGGCCGGACGCGATCGAGGAAGACGCGGTGCAGGGCGGTCAGCGCCAGACCTTTGACCGCCATCACCTGCTCGTAACGCACGTCGGAGGATTCGCGCAACGCATTGATCTCGGCCACGAGCTCCGGCGCATGGAGTCTCGCGCGCAGCTCGGGCGCGTGCTCGAGCTCCGGGACACACGCGACGTCGATGTAGATCGGATTCTTGAACAGCCGGCTGACCGGACTGTATGGACTGACGTCGTCGCGGCGATTGAGCAAGGCGTGCAGCGGATTCACGCCGACGAAGTCGGCCCCGACGCCGCCGGCCCATTCAGCGAGCGCGCCGAGGTCCGAGAGGTCGCCGATCCCCCAGTTCGTCG
>DASYSS010000061.1 GCA_036003045.1 Gemmatimonadaceae bacterium | reverse complement strand
TGGTGAGGCGAGTGTACGGGGCGGTCAGATGCCGGTCAAGAAAACAGCGGAATCCCCGAGAGCATTCGCGGAACGACTCCACAATGTGTAGCATCGCTCCCGGTTCATGCGCCGCAACACCGCGACACCGGCTGTTCTGCTTTTCTTCTCCGGCGCGTGCGCACTGACGTACCAGACCGTCTGGTTTCGGCAATTCCGGCTGATTTTCGGCGCCTCGACTTTCGCGACGGCCGCCGTTCTGGCGATCTTCATGGGCGGACTCGGCCTTGGGAGTGCCTTTCTCGGCCGCCGAGCTGATGCGCACCCTAAACCGTTGGTGTTCTACGGCAACCTTGAGCTGCTGATCGCGGTCTCGGCGGCCGCTTCACAGTTGCTGTTGTGGCTGGTCGCGAAGATTTACTTCGCGACGGGTGGGTCGGTCACGCTGGGGATCTCCGTCGCCAGCGTCGTGCGGCTCGTCCTCGCCGCGATCGTGTTGGCCGTGCCGACGGTGATGATGGGTGGCACGTTGCCGGCCGCGGCCCGCGCCGTCGAGACAAACGAAGACGACGGCCGGCGGAACGTGGCGCTGCTCTACGGCGCAAACACGCTCGGCGCGGTGACGGGCACGTTGCTTTCGACCTTCTTTGCGCTCGAGATCTTCGGGAACCGCAAGACCTTACTCGTCGCCGTCCTGGTGAACGCGGTCGTGGCAGTGATCGCTCGAAGCATTGGTAATCAGTGGAGCGCCGGCGGCTCCCCGGCGCGCGATGGCGCCGAGGACGCCGCTCCATCGAGCAACGGCCGCACCCGCGTGCTGATCGCCGCCGGCATCGTCGGTTTCGCGTTCCTGCTGATGGAGCTGGTCTGGTACCGGATGCTCGCGCCGCTCCTCGGCGGCTCGACATTCACTTTCGGGCTGATTCTCGCCGTCGCGCTCCTGGGCATCGGACTCGGCGGGGCGGCGTACTCCTTCTGGAGCGGCGGCGGCCGGGCGACTGTCGGCGGTTTCGCGCTCACCTGCTCACTCGAAGCCGTCGCGATCGCATTTCCCTTCGCTCTCGGCGACCGGCTCGCTGTCGCCGAAGCGTTGCTTCGCGATCTCGGTCCGTTCGGCTTCGAGGGTTACGTGCTCGCGTGGACGCTTCTGACGATCGTCGTCGTGCTGCCGGCCGCGTTCATCGCCGGCATTCAGTTCCCGCTTCTGATCTCCCTTCTCGGCAGCGGACGCGACGATGTCGGCCGCGACGTCGGCCACGCGTACGCCTGGAACACGGCGGGAGCCATCGCCGGCTCACTCGCGGGCGGATTCGGCCTGATTCCGCTGCTGAGCGCCCCGGGAGCCTGGCGTCTCGTGATCGTTCTGCTTGCGCTGCTTGGGATCGCGGCTGCCGTGGCCGGCAGAGCGTTCTTCGCCGGCATTTTTGCGGTCGTCGCGATCAGCGGGACGTTCGCGCTCGGCCCGACGGCGGCGTGGCGGCATAGCGGCATCGGAGTCGGGCGCGCGGAGATCCCCAAGACATCGAACGGTCTCCGCGGCTGGATCGACAGCGCGCGCCGAACTCTCGTCTGGGACGCCGACGGCCGGGAAAGCGCGGTAGCGCTGGTTGCGCCTGACGACTACGCGTTCGTCGTCAACGGAAAGGTCGATGGAAGTGCCCGCGGCGACGATGGAACGCAGGTGATGATGGGTCTCGTCGGTGCGATCCTGAATCCCAAGGCGCAGCGTTCGCTGGTGATCGGCCTCGGCACCGGCAGCTCTGCCGGCTGGCTCGGCGCGGTCCCGACGATGGACCGTGTCGACGTTGTCGAGCTGGAGCCGGCCGTGCTGCGCGTCGCAAAGGCGTGCACGCCAGTCAACCACGACGTCCTGCACAACCCGAAGGTGCACATCCGGATCGGCGATGCTCGCGAAGTCCTCCTTGCCACGCCCGACCATTACGACCTCATCGTCTCCGAGCCGTCGAATCCTTATCGCGCAGGAATTGCGAGCCTTTTTACAGAAGAATTTTATCAAGCGGCGAAAGCGCGACTGAATAGCGATGGTATTTTCCTGCAGTGGGTG
>DASYSS010000060.1 GCA_036003045.1 Gemmatimonadaceae bacterium | reverse complement strand
CCCGTCATAGCGGTCGGCGGCGAGTAGGAGCCCGTCGGCCGCGTCGTCGACGAAGAGGAACTCGCGGGTAGGCGAGCCGTCTCCCCACAAGACGACCTCGTCCGGCGACTCGACCATCTTGCGGATCAGGTCGGGGATCACGTGGGCGTTCGTCGGGTGGAAGTTGTCGCGCGGGCCGTAGAGGTTCGCCGGCAGCAGGAAGATCGCATCGAGCCCGTATTGCTCACGATACGACTGCGCGCCGACGAGGATCGACTTCTTCGCGACGCCGTACGGCGCGTTCGTCTCCTCGGGGTAGCCGTTCCACAGGTCCTCCTCGTGGAACGGGACCGGCGTGAACTTTGGATAGGCACAAACGGTCCCGACCACGACGACCTTGCCCACTCCGTGCAGCCGGGCCTGCTCGAGCACGTGCGCGCCCATCATGAGGTTCGCGTACCAGTAGCGGCCGGGGTTCGCCCGGTTCGCGCCGATGCCGCCGACCTCGGCTGCGAGGTGGAAGACGAGCTCGGGCCGGGCGTCGGCGAAGAGGCGCTCGGCGTCGGCTTCGTGCGTCAGGTCGCAGTCCCCTCGCCGCGCGACGAACGGCTCGATGCCCTGCGCCTGCAGCCGCTCGACGAGATGCGACCCGAGGAAGCCGCCTCCACCGGTCACGAGGACTCGCATACCCCCAAGCGTAGACACCCGGGACGATCCTCTAAGCCCGTGGTTATGCGCCCCCGGTCGGACGCGCCTGATCTGCGATCCTGCCTTCAGCGTCCGACAGCCGTGAAAAGTCGGCGTCTAGCAGCGACTTCCGGTGTGGCAACAGGCGCCGCAGTCTCACTCCGTGACGGCTCGCGACAAACGGGAATGCACGCGCCGCCTTCCGTGAACGAGTGAACAGGTGGACGCTGCCGCCGCGATTGGATGCCGCGAACATCCCAAGCTGACCAGCGAGCACCGCGAGCGACCGACGCGAATAGAACGAGACATGTTGGCCGCTCTCCAGCGCGTAGTACCACCAATCCCCGGGCGGAAGGGCCGGCTCGGGAAGCAACAGCGTGCTGACCAGCAGATTGTCCGCGACCTCAGCCATACGAGCGACGTCGTCGGCGGGCCGTGGTAGGTGCTCGAGCACCTCAAACGCGGTCACGAGTTCGGCGCGACCGCCATCGGCCCACTCGAAACCCCGCGCGAAGAGGTTGTCGCAGAACGGGTCGCGCCAGTAGAAGTCGAAGCCGCGATCCCGCATCAAGCGGACCAGGATCCCGTAGCCGCCACCCCAGTCGAGAAAGCGACCACTGCTATCGAAGAGCATTGAGATCACGGCCGCCGTCGTATCGCCTAGAGCGATGTTGCGGCTGATTATCCCCAGGTCGATGTTCGAGATCGGTCGCTCGTACGCTCGCTCGAGCCAGTATGGCTCTTCGGTCTGTACGAAACCGCACGCGTGGCAGCGGTAGTAGCTGATCTCGAGGGAGGCGAGGATACGCGCCGACCCGAACGGCAACGCATCTTCGCCGCAGATCCGACAGCGTTCAGCTCTTGTCAAGGCCGGTCACCCCAGGCTGTGTCGGCGCTCCATCGACGGCCCTCCCCAACCTCTCGAGATCGGCGTCGACAAGCAGATGGACGAGTTCCTCGAAGCTGAGGGTCGGTCGCCAGCCGAGCTGTGCGCGTGCCTTCGTAGGCGCACCCACCAGGTTGTGGAGCTCCGCGCGACCGCGGACGAGAGTCGGGTCGGTGCGCACGTGGTCGCGCCAGTCGAGACCGACGTGGGCGAACGCCACCTCCACCAGCTCTCGCACGCTGTGAGTCTGACCCGAGGCGATGACGAAGTCAGCAGGACTGGCCTGCCTCAGCATGAGACGCATGGCGTTGACGTAGTCGCCCGCGTATCCCCAATCGCGGCGTGCGTCAAGATTGCCGAGCATCAGTTCGTTGTCGAGCCCCATCGCAATCCGTGCGACGCCGTTGGCCACCTTCCGCGGCAGGAAGTCCAGTGGCCGCCGCGGTGACTCGTGGTTGTAGAGGATGCCCGAGCATGCGTAGATCCCATATTGGCGACGGTACGCCTGCGTGATGAAGTGCCCGTACGCCTTCGCGATGCCGTACGGCGTCGCCGGGACGATCGGCGTCTCCTCGATCTGCGGCGCCTCGGACGGGTCGCCGAATATCTCGCTCGACGAGGCCTGGTAAAAGCGGATCGTCTCGTCGACCTGACGAATCGCCTCGAGCATGGCGGTGACTCCTACGGCGGCGAACTCCGCCGTCAGTACCGGTTGCTTCCAGGAAAGCGGGACGAACGAGGGCGATGCGAGGTTGTAGACCTCGTGCGGCTCGCAGGCCTCCAGCACCGTCACGAGGGAAGCCTGGTCGAGCAGGTCCGCGGGCAGGAGTTCGATGCGACGCCGGACGTTCTCG